>JBOGOY010000842.1:0-2485 GCA_050748185.1 Pyrinomonadaceae bacterium | reverse complement strand
GCGCGCGGCGGCGAGTTGCTCGCCCGCCTCAGCCACCTCGCGCGCGGCCGCCTCGCGCGCGGCCCCGGCCGCCTCGGCATCAATCGCCTGCCGCTCGCGGCGCGTTCTGACTTCGTTGATTTCTTCGCCCAGACGCGCGGCGTCTTCCGTCACCACGCGGACGTGTCGGGCGGCGCGCTCGATCTCCTGCGCCAATTGCGCCGCCGTCATCTCGCGCGTCACCTGCTCGCGCTCCTCGCGCCCGATCATTTCGTTGAGCAAAAGCAACTGATCTTCCAACTCGACCAGACGCGCGCGCGCCGCGCTGACAGAGTCTTCGGCCGAGACGACTTCCGAGGCCAGATCGGCCGCCCGCGCTTCGAGTTCGCGCATTTCGCGCTTGAAGGCCAACAGCCCCGCGCCGTCTTCAGCGGATGCGGCGGCGTGGCCGCCGGCCGCGCCCACCAGTTGACCGCCCGCGACCCACTCGCCTTCGAGCGTCACGTACATCGCGCCGGTGTCGAGCGAGCGCATCATCGCGTGATCGAGGTTGAGGGCGATGCGCGCGTCCATCTCGCGCGCGAGCGTGCGCCCGAGCACCGAGCCGATCTCCGGTGGCGCGCCGAGCACCTCGCCGAGACGGATTTCGGTTTCGCCTTCGATGCCGTCCGTGGAACCAGACATCCGCCGACGCGGGTCAGGCCCGTCGGCACTCGCGCCGCGCAGGCCGGCGACGAGGAAGTTGGCGCGACCTGCGTTGTTCGCGTTGAGCCAAGCGGCGGCTCGCACCGCGTCGTCCGGCGTCGGCACGACGATTGTTTGCAGATAGGCGCCGAGGACGCTCTCGACCGCGCGCTCGTACTGCGGCTCGACCCTGAGCAGGTCGGCGAGCGTGCCGACCGAGTGGAAATTCTGCGCCTCGTCGGCGTCGGCAGCTTGCTCCGCCGAGAAGAGGCGCTGGACCGCCTGCGAATAGAGGGCACGCTTGTTGTCCAACTCGGCGAGCGTGTCGAGTCGGTTACGCACGCGCGCCGCTTCTTCGCGCATCCGCGCGTACTCGGCGAGCGTCGCCGAAACGAGACTGCGCGCCGCCGCGACGCCCTCGCCCGCCGCTCCGCGCTCCGCAAGACGCGCGTCGAGCGAAGCGCGCATCTGCGCGATCTCTTCGCCGAGCGCGCCGGCCCTGACGATCAACTCCTCGTGGGTCTGGCGCGCGCGCTCGCCCTCGCGCTCGTAACCTTCGGCTTGCGAGGCGAGGCGTTCGAGCGTCGCGTCGAGCTGCCGCCCCGTCTCCATCAAGCGTTCGGTGACGGCCGTGTGCGTCAACAACTCGGCGCGCGCTCGCTCGATTTGCTGCTCGGCCCCGGACATGTCGGCGACGCGGCGCGCGTATACGGCTTCGACCTCCTGCAACTGCCGCGCACTTTTCTCACTCTCGGCGCGGAGTTGGGCATCGGCCTCGCGCAACTGTTCGCTTTCTTCCAGCACGCGGGACAGGCGCTCGCGCAGGTGTTCAGTCTGAACGCCGACGTCCGCGATACGCCGGTCGAGCGCGACCGATTGTTCCTGCTGGTAGGCACGTTCGCGCTCGCGCCGATCACGCCTGAGGGCGGCGTCGGCCACGGCCGCGCGCGCTGAGGCGAGTTCTTCTTCGCGCCCACGCGCTTCACTGGTCGCGCGCCGCGACTCGTCTTCGCGCTCCTCCAGCCCTGACACGAGCGAGCGCTCTTCCTCACCCACCGCGGCGAGCGTGGCGCGCAGTTCGGCGAGCAGAGAGGTGAGGGCGTGCTCCTCGGCCGCGTAGACGCGGCGCATCAGTCCGCGCAGTTCTTCGCGCAGTTGACGGTAGCGGCGGGCCTTCGCCGCCTGACGGCGCAGGCTGCCGACCTGCCGCTCGATCTCCGAGATGATGTCCGAGACGCGGCGCAGGTTCGAGCGCGCGCCTTCGAGGCGGGCTTCGGCGGCGCGCTGGCGGACGCGAAACTTGGTGATGCCGGCGGCCTCTTCGATGAGGTTGCGGCGATCCATCGGCTTGGCCGAAAGGATCTGTCCGATGCGTCCCTGCTCGACGATGGCGTAGTGCGCGCCGGAGAGTCCGGTGCCCGAGAAGAGGTCTTGAATGTCGCGCAGGCGACAGGTGCGCCCGTTCAGCAGGTACTCGCTTTCACCATCGCGGTAGAGGCGGCGCGTGACCGAAACGGACTCGCCCGGCGCGAAGCCGAGCGCGAGACGGCGTGGCCGCCAATGGCGCTTGTGGGGTGAAGCTTTAGCGGTGGGTGTTGAGGAAGGTGCGAGGACCAACGCCGCGGAAGCGTCGGCGGCCAACTCGCCGCCGTCAATGACCGGCGGCTCCGCTCCTTCAGCGACGGTTGCGGCATCAACAAAGACTGAGGCCGCCGCATCGGATACCGGCGCGACCGCCGCCGCCGCAGCAGCCACTGGTTCGGCGGCAAACGTGCCCTCATCCAAGACCTCCGGCGCGAATTTCTCTTCGACCGCCCCGGCT
>JBOGOY010000841.1:0-2488 GCA_050748185.1 Pyrinomonadaceae bacterium | reverse complement strand
GCTGTGCGCCGTGCTCACCGCCGGCGCTTATATCTGCATCCGTCGCATTGAAGAGCCGCGCGGCGACATGAGCGGCGAGGCTGAAGCTGAGAAAGGCGCGGCCGATACCGAACCCCCCGTTAAAGCTTCGCGCGGCCGTCGCATCGTCAGGAGACTGGCGACAACCGTCGTCGTCGCGGCGTTACTCATCGTCTTCGGCCTGCCGTGGCTGTTGAGCTTCGCGATCACGAAGGCCGGGACGCGGCCCGATGAGCGCGCGCTCACACACACGCCGGCCAGCTACGGCGCGGCCTTTGAAGACGTGACCTTCGCTTCGGCGGACGGCAATCAATTGTCGGGCTGGTATCTGCCGGCGGCCGTAAGTGACAAGCACATCACCATCGTGTTGACGCACGGGCTCTTTCGCTCGCGCTACGAGATGCTGGAGCGCGGCGTCGAGTTGTGGCGGCGCGGCTACGGCGTGCTGCTCTACGATCTCAGGCGGCACGGACACAGCCCGGCCGAGTTTTCGACTCTCGGCTACGCGGAGCGCCGGGACGTGAAAGGGGCGATGCGCTTCGCGCGCGAACGCGCGCCGCGGGATCGCGTCGTGCTGATGGGCGTCTCGATGGGCGCGGCGGCGACGCTGCTGGCGACGGCCGAGATGGAAGCCGAAGGGCAAATGCCGCCGCTCGCCGTCGTGGCCGAATCGAGCTTTCTGTCGTTCGCGGACACGGCGCGTCACCACGTCACCCGGTCGCCGCTGCCCGCTTTCCCTTTCGCACCCCTGTTGGTAAAGTTCACCGCTTGGCGGCTCGGCTTCGTGCCCGAAGAGTTTGACGTGCTTCGCGCGGTCGAAAAAGTTTCAGTCCCGGTCCTTTTCATCGGCGGCGCGGCCGACGAGAGGATGCCGAATGCGACGGTGCTGGAGCCGCTTTTCGCCGCTGCGCGCCACCCTTTGAAAGATAAACTCGTCGTCGAAGGCGCGCGGCATGGTCGGGCCTTCGACCCCTTCGAGAAAAAGGGCGAGGCAGTCGGCGCGGTCAGTCTCGCGGCGCGGCAGGCTTACGTGGACGCCGTCGATCAGTTTATCCGGCGCGCCGCCGCTGCCGCCGCAGAGGGCGACACGCGGCCGTCGCGTTGAAACACGAGTCATGCGCCGCGCGTATCAACGGCGCGGGCGAAACAGGTTTTCTGACCCTCTGGAAAGGTTTACAACGACATGAAGATTCAACTCAAAACTCTCACCGGCTTATTGGTATTGGCCGCCACCTTCAGCCTCTCCGCCTCGGCGCAGGAGATGAGCGGCGCGGGTGGCCGCGTGGACCGGCGCAAACAGACGACCGTCCAGACGGCGGTGGTGGACGACGGCGCGACGAAGAACGCCGTCACGGTGCGCTACCTCAACCTGCCGTGGGGCGAGGCCACCTTCAATTACATCGAGACCGGCAAAGACCCGAGCAACAACGGCTATTACAGTTCGCGCACGTGGCCGATCGCGCACCTGACGCTGGCGCGCGCCGCGACGCACGACGGCAAGCCACTCGCCGCCGGCGATTACGTCATCTACGTCACGCCGAAAGGCGTAGGCGGCAGCGAACAGATGACGCTCTCGATCGCCTCGTTCAAGCCGGCCGAGGCGGGCGGCTCGTTCCTGCGCGCCGGCAACGTCTTCGACGAGACGCCGACCGACGCAAAGGCCGTCAGTCAGCGCTCCGTCTCCTTCGCCAAAGGCGCGCCCGCAGTGGACCACCTGCAAATTTCGCTCGCGCGCGACGGAAAAAAGGACGTGCTCGTTAAAATCCATTATGGTGACCGCACGTTGACCGAGAAACTGACGCTGAATTAGTAACAGGTGACGGGTAACAAGTGACAGGATGAAGACAAGCTTTTCTGTCACTTGTCACCTATCACTGTTCGCCCGTCACCCTCAAAGGAGAATCTGACATGGAAGAGAAAGACTCGCCGGAGTTGCGTAAGACTGTCGCCACGACCGGCAATTCGGCGGTGGCCGTCGCCGAGTCGAACGGCGACGTGATCCCGACGGCGGCCGATGAGCCGACCAACTCCTACTCGATGCTCGAACCGCGGATGAAGAAGGTTTATGGAGCCTATTACAAAGAGCTTTATTACAACCCCGAAACGCGCGTGCTCGACCCGAAGGTACAGGAGTTGATCTCGCTTGCCGCGTCGCTCGTCGCCAAGTGCGACGGCTGCATCGACGGTCACATGAAGAAGGCTCTCACGCTCGGCGCGACCAAAGAAGAGATCAGCGAGACGATCTGCATCGCCGCCGCGATCAACGCCGCCGCGATGATCGACCTGAGCGACCGCACCGCCGCGCGGCTCGGCCTTAATCATTTCCCCTCGAAGCCTTCAGCCAAGCCTTGAACCGCGCCTGCCTCTGATGAATAACAACTGGTCTGGACACTTTCCGCGGCTCAGCCGCCTTGCCGTGCGGAAAGGCTCCGCCTTTCCGTTCGCCCGTCTCTCTTTTTTCGGGAGAGGC
>JBOGOY010000840.1:0-2489 GCA_050748185.1 Pyrinomonadaceae bacterium | reverse complement strand
TTTTTATTTTTCTCCATCTAAGCGCCACGAGCACCTGAGAAATAATCCACGAATTACTGAGCACGGCGACCGGGCCCGTAGATCATCTGACCGGGACGCGCACCGGTGTGCTTTCCTTGTTCGATGACGATTTGCCCATTGACCAAAACGTAATCGATTCCGACCGGACTTAAACCCGGCTGCTCGTAAGTCGCGCGGTCGGCGATTTTGTCGTAGTCGAAGATGACGACATCGGCCCAGCAGCCTTCTTTAATCATCCCGCGCGAGGCGAGGCGCATTCTGGTCGCCGGCCACGAAGTCATCTTGCGGATCGCTTCTTCGAGCGTCAGCACTTTTTGTTCGCGGACGTAACGGGCGATCAGGCGCGGGAAATTTCCGTTGGCGCGCGGGTGCATTCCCCCGACGGGAGTTTCGCTCAATTTGAGCGCCGCGCCGGCATCGCTGCCGAGGCTCGTCCAAGGAAATTTGAGCGCGGTCACGATGTCCTGCTCGCTCATCATGAAATAGAGCGCGGTCACCCGACCCGTGCCCTGCATGACCAAATCGAACGCCGCGTCCGCCGGTTCTTTGTTCCATTCTTTGGCGATCTGATTGAGATTCTTACCTTCGAATCGTTTGTTCTCCAGGTTGCGCGCGCTCGCCAACACGATGTTGTCCCAACTGCCCGCCGCTTCGACGATGTTCCACCAGCCGGGCGAGCCGGTTTTGATTTCGCCTTTGAGCCGCGCGCGGATCGCCGGGTCTTTCAGCCGTTCGAGCAGTTTTTCGCGCCCGCCTTCAAACGCCCACGACGGAATAACCGAATCGAGTCCCGTGCCGCCCGCCGTGTAGAGATAAACGTCCGCCGCGACATCCACGCCGCGCCCTCGCGCCCCCTCGATCTTCGCGCCCGCCTCGCGCATCAGCGTTCCCCAGCCGGGCTGGTACGCGGCCTTGAGATGGAAGACCTCGACGGGCAGTCCGCCCTTCTCGCCGATGGTAATCGCTTCTTCGATTGATTGGACGAGTTCCTTGCCCTCGCCGCGAATGTGGCTCGCGTAAGTACCGCCGTATTGCCCGACGACTTTCGCCATCTCGATCAACTCGTCGGTCGTGGCATAGCTCGACGGCGGGTAAATCAGAGCCGTCGTCATCCCGATCACTCCCGCCTTCATCGCGGTTTCCATCAGGGCTTTCATCCGCCCGAGTTCTTCGAGCGTAGGCGCGTTCGCCGATTGACCCAAGACGGCGACGCGGGCTTGCGCCTCGTTGTAGTAAGTCCCGAAGTTGATGCTGATGCCGCTTTTTTCGAGTCCGGCGAAATACTCGGCGATTTTCTCCGCCGGAACAGGGGTTCCACCTTCGCCGCCGATGCCGGTCGTGACGCCCATCAGCAACTTGCTTTCCGCCAGCCCGTTCTGCGGCAACACGCTCCCGGATTGATCGAGCATATCAATCCAGCCGGGCGAGACATATCTGCCGCTCGCGTCAATCTCGCGCTTGCCTTTGTCCTCGATCTTGCCGATGCGGACAAAGCGTCCGTCCTTGACGGCGACGTCCGCCGCGATCCACGGGTTGCCCGCGCCGTCCAGCACCCGGCCATTGCGGATCACGATGTCATAAACGGGCGCGGCGTCTTGCGCCGCGACCGGCACGCGCGCGACGCTCAACGCGAGCAGGCAGATGAGCGTGCAGGCAAAGGTACGCCGGAGGTTGTTCATCATCTATGTCGCCTCGCGTGACAGAAAGGTGCGTAACCTGAACGCATCAGCTTGCGAGAACACCATTACTGCCGTGCCGGTTTCACCACCGGCGTCTCGATGTATGACGCATACCGGCCCGAGCGGAACACGCGCTGGGTCGCTCGCTGAAAGTCCGACTCTTTCGCGTGGAAGATGTTCGGCACGAATCGCTGCGGGTTGCGATCGATCACCGGAAACCAACTGCTCTGGACCTGCACCATGATTCGGTGGCCCTGCTTGAAGACGTGGTCGTTAGCCGGGAATCCGATCTGGTAGTGCTGCACCGAGTTTGCCGCGAGCGGTTCAGGCTGCTCAAAGCTCTTGCGGTAGCGACCGCGGAAGACGTCGCCCGCGATCATCAATTGGTAGCCGCCCATCTTCGGGTCGGGCGCATACTTCTCCGGGTACACGTCGATGAGTTTCACGATCCAGTCGCTGTCCGTGCCCGTGGTCGAGGCGAAGAGGTGAGCCACGATCTTCCCCGAAACGGTGACATCATCCTTGAGCGGGTCGGTCGTCCACGTGAGCACGTCGGGGCGATGATCGACGAAGCGCTGGTCCTCGACCAACCACGTTGACCAGCCCGAGCGCAACTCAATCGGACGCGGACGATAGGGGACGGGGTTGGCGGGGTCCGAGATGTAGCTGTCGAACGCTTGCCGGGCGCTTGGGGGTGGCGGGTCGAACGACAGCTTCTCGTCAGCTTGGAAGTAGAGCCGCCGCGCGACGACATCGCGTTTCGGCGGCCACGCGTCGTGCCCCACCCAC
>JBOGOY010000839.1:0-2489 GCA_050748185.1 Pyrinomonadaceae bacterium | reverse complement strand
CCTGTGCCCCGCCCAGAGAGATGCGCTTTTCCGTGACGAACTGGCGGAAGACGGCGCGTTCACGCTCGTAAGCGCCGCGCTCCTCCGGGCTCAGTTCGACGTGGACGCGGGCCACCGAATAGTCGGCGAGGTACTCGCCCGCTAATTCCTGCGCCTCGCGCCGGTACACGGTGGGGCCGATTAACTGTTCGAGCAACTGGTCTCCGCCGTCGGCTCGCTCGGGTGTCGCGGTCAGACCCAGACGGAAGGGCGCGATGGACAACTCCGCGGCGTAGCGATAGACGCTGCTTGGCAGGTGATGACACTCGTCGAAGATGACGAGGCCGAACTGGTCCCCCATCCGCTCCATGAAGCGGAAAGCCGAGGCGTAGGTCGTGACGGTCAGCGCGCCCGTCTCGAAGTAGCCGCCGCCGATGAGACCCACCTCCGCATGAAAGCAGGAGAGCAGCAGGTCGTACCACTGGTTCATCAGATCGAGCGTCGGAACGATGACCAGCGTCGAACGCTTGACCTGCTCGATCGCCATCTGCGCGACGAGGCTTTTGCCCGCGCCGGTCGGCAGGATGACGACGCCGCAACGCTGCGCCCGCCGCCACGCCGCGATCGACTCTTGCTGATACGGCCGCGGCTCGACGAGGAATTTAGTCGGGAAGTCGAACTCGTGATAGCGGCGCGCCTTATCTTCAAAAACGATCTTGCGCTGAATCAACTCACGGACGACGTGGCGGTAGGCCCACGCCGGCGCGCGCCAGCGACGCACGCGCTCGTCCCAACGAAACGAAGCGGGCACGCCGGTTGACATCTGCTCGGCGCCGTCGAGCACGAGCGTCCCAGCGTCGAAGCGCAGTGTGAAGGGCGTAGTCATGTTCTCTAACCGGTAACGTGCGCCTCCACTTCGGCCGGGGCGGAGGAAGAATGCGCGGGCGCGGCCTCGCGCGGGCTTGCCCCCTTGCGACGCGCGAGCAACACGCCGCCGATGATTAAGGCCGCGCCGACCGCGTGGTAAGACTGCGGCCGCTCGCCGAGGACGGGCCACGCGACGAGCGCCGCCACCAGCGGCACGGCGCAGGAGAAGATGACCGTCCGGTTGCCGCCCACGCGCCGCACGCTCAAATTCCACAGCGCATACGCCACGACCAGCCCGAGCAGCACCGCATAGGCGAACCCGGCCCACGCCTGCCAACCCAAAGCATTCCAGTTGAGGTTTGCGATCTGCGGCGCTCCGAGAATCAACAGGCCGGGCGTGCCCGTCAGAAGCGTCAGGGCCGTCAGCCGCAGCGTCGAGACGTGCGCGCCGAGCGAGCGGACGCCGAGCGTGTAAACCGACCAGCAGAGGGCCGAGGCGAGCATCAGCAGGTCGCCCACGAGCGTCGCGCGCGAGACGCTGACGCCCCGCGCCGCGATCACGACGAACATCCCCGCGAACGCGAGGGCGATCCCCAGCGCCACCTGCCGCGTCACCCGCTCGATCTTAAACAGCGCGCCCAACAAAGGGACCATCACGGGGCTCGTCGCCACCAGCAGCGAGCCGTTCGCGGCGGTCGTCAGTTTTAGCCCGTAGACGAAGAGGGCTTGATACAAGGTGTTGCCCACCAGCCCGAGCCACAGCAAATGCCACCAGATGCGTGAAGGCAAACGCACCCAGCCCTCGCGCGCCCGCAGAATCAACAGCAGCAGCGCGGTGCCGAGGGCGAAGCGCAGGCCCGTGAAAGCGAGCGGCGGGAAATCCTGAATCGCACGCTTGATGATGCTGAAGTTCGCGCCCCAGATGAGGACCACGAGCAGCATCGAGAGATCGTTCGCGCTCAAGCTCCGAGTTTTGTTGTCGGCCTGTTCAGTCACGCCCGACAGTGTAAGTCGTCCGCGCGGCCCCGCAAACCGTGAACGGCATTTCAGGGTCTATTCGTGCTCTACAAGTTGAGCAGGATGAATCTTCGGTTCACCGCAGAGACGCAGAGAGAAACGCAGAGAGACCCAGAGCAATTACTTTCCCTCCGCGTCACTCTGCGTCACCTCTGCGTCTCTGCGGTGAAAATGAAAAGGCTCTGTGCCTCTTCGGCCCGGCTTGACACCGGCGCGGCCTGCGGACGATGCTGCGCGACACAAACAACCGAGGCAGGCAGGTTACTCTAATGATCGTGATTGACGGCTCACAAGGCGAGGGCGGCGGACAGATCATCCGCACGTCTTTGGCGCTTTCGCTCGTCACGGGCAAGGCGTTTCGCGTCGAGCGCGTGCGAGCGCGCCGCGAGAAGCCGGGGCTGCAACGCCAGCACCTGACGGCCGTCCTCGCCGCCGCCGAAATCGGGCGCGCGCAGGTCGAGGGCGCGCAGGTGGGCTCGCGGTATTTCTCTTTCGTCCCCGGCGCAGTCGCGCCCGGCGAGTACCGCTTCAACATCGGCACGGCCGGCAGCACAACCCTCGTCCTGCAAACCGTGCTCCAGCCGTTGATGCTTGCCCACGGCCCAAGCGTACTGACGCTCGAAGGC
>JBOGOY010000838.1:0-2492 GCA_050748185.1 Pyrinomonadaceae bacterium | reverse complement strand
GCCGAAACCTTCTCCGCCGGTATTCGAGCCATCGGGCCGAGTTGGGCCGGCCGGACAAACACCCGGCGGTTCTCCTGAACACAGAGCCGGGGCACAAACTATTTTAGTCCCGCCGCCCGTCGCGCACCGCCCCCGCATCGTGGTCCCGCTCAATGCTGCGGCCCGGCCGGAGGAACAACAGCCCGCGCCGCAGCACCCGGCGGCGACCGCGGCAGACGTAGCTTTACGCGAGCCGCGCCACACGGCGACGCAAAAGTCTGAGGCGCGCCAGAAGCCCGCCGCGGCGGCGCGCCACCAACCCGAACCGCTCCCGGCCGCCGCCGGCTGGACGCTGCGCCGTTGGCTTGTAGCGCTGCTGCTCGTCCTCGGCTTCGCGCTCATCCTGCTCGGCACGGATCATTTCGTCCGCGGCCGGAAGCAAGCGACGCAAGCGACGAAGGCCACGCCGTCTTCACCACCCGGCTCGGCTTCGCCCTACCAGACGGGGCGCGAGATGCTGACCACGACCAGCGTCAACGTGCGCACGGGGCCGGGCCGCTCTTTCGACCGCATCGGCACGCTCGGCATGGGCTCGCGCGTCCGCATCCTACAGGCCAACGGCAGTTGGGTCGAAGTCTCTCTGCTCGAACTGAACGGCGCTTCCGTGGACGTGAGTGAATCGGGCCGGGGCTGGATTGACGGGCGCGTGTTGCGTTAAGGTGAGGCCAGTTCGGTAACTCCCCAAGCGAGGTACATCTAACGTGGGCTTTCTGGAATCCATGCGGAAATGGATTGACGGCGAGATTAGCGAGGATCCGCTGGCGAACGTGGACGAGCAGTCGCGACCGCGCCGCGTCTGGGAAGAGTTCCTCGTCAAAATCGCGCGCGAGATCGAGACGGTGATGCAGCGCGAAATGTTCACCCCGCCCGGCGGCCCGACCTACATCCCGCCCGAGTATGTCGTCTACCTCAGCAACGAGGACGACAAAGACTGGCAGGGCGAGAAGCGGCGCGGGCTGGAACAGGGGCTCTTTTACGTCCTCTCCGAACGCGCGCGCGAACTGAGCGGGGCGACGCAACTGGCGACCAAGTCTTTCGCCGTCGAATTGCGCGTTGACGGCACGCTCAACAAAGGCGAGTTCCGCGTGCAACCGGTGTGGGACGCGACCGAGAGCGGCAAGACGATGGTGACGGCGCGGCCGTCGGAGCGGGCAACGTTGGCGGGGTCAGGGGCCGGGCTGGTGACGACCGTCAACCCGCCCGAGGCGGACGCGGAAGCAGAAAGTGTCGAAGGTGAGGTGACTCGCGTCAGCGTGCGCCCCTCCGAGCTTTACTCGGTCGAGGTTTGGCACGAAGGCGTGCGCCAGATGGTGGTCCCTGTCTCCAAGCCTGAGATTACGATCGGGCGTGGGTCCAAATCGGTGACGGTCGATCTGCCGATTAAAGGCGACCCGGAGGTAAGCCGCGTCCACGCCACGATCGCGCGCGACCCCGACGGCCGCTACTGGCTCACCGCCAAAGGCCGCAATCCCACGCTCGTCGGCGGCAGAGAGGCTCCGCGCGAAGAGCGCTTCGGCATCGCCCCCGACGACCGCATCGAGATTTGCAGCTACACGCTGCGGATTCAGCCATAACGCGGCTCGGTTTCAGGGCGATTGTTGCCGCGTTGGATCAGTCTTATCGGCTCACGGAAGGCACGAAGATTAAACCATCCCATAGTCGCTCTCTGTGTCCTCTGTGACCTCTGTGGCAAATAAACTGAGTGCGTAAATATTGCCTTCCGGTTTGACAACCCGCTCCACTCTGCCATAAAAGCAAAGCTCTCGTCCGACTTTCCAGACACACCAATCGAGCCGCCGAAGGAGACAGTTGATGACTTACGTTGTGACCGAGCCGTGCGTTGACTGCAAGTACACAGACTGCGCCGCAGTCTGCCCTGTGGAGGCGTTCCACGAACTGCCCGACCGACTCTACATCAACGCGGAGACTTGTATCGACTGCGACGCCTGCGTGCCCGAGTGCCCGGTCGAGGCGATCTTCTCAGAGCCGACCTTGCCCGAACAATATCAGCACTGGCTCGCGTTGAATGTGGACGAAGCTCCCAACTACCCCGTGCTCAGCACCAAAATAGAAGCGCTGCTCGGGCCGAACTGCGCCGGGCCGAAGGAATGAAGAACGGCAGTAGGTCGTGTTGGTACCCTCTACTTTCTTCACTCTGAGCGTGTCGCCGTCATAGGCTTGCGTGATGCCGCCGCTGCCCGAGGCGTAAGTCTGCTGCCCCGTCGCGTCGTAAGTGAATGATTGCCCGCCATCACTCGTCACGTTGCCCGAAGCGTCGTAGCTGAGGCCGTTGCGTCGGTTGTTCGTGTACGTCGCGGTATAAGACTGAGATGGTCAAGTTTTGCTGGACACAACCCTCTCGCTACTCACCTCCTTTGTTTTATTGTTAATGTGCCACTCCCGCTCGAACTCGTCGGGAGTTTTGTAACCTAGACTTGCATGCCGCCGCATCC
>JBOGOY010000837.1:0-2500 GCA_050748185.1 Pyrinomonadaceae bacterium | reverse complement strand
CGGCGAGATGTCTTCACAGAAAGCGAGGTCGCAGTCGCAGAGGACGACGTAATCAGCCGCGCGCAACGCTTCGCTTTCGAGTTGGGTCAATTTATTAGAATGTGGGTGTCGAAGATCGAAGGGCTCGACGGGCCGTGTCTCGATGCCTAAAGACGCGAAAAACCTGTGGTATCTCGGGTGGCACCCATTGACCGTATGAATGAGGATCGAATCAGCCTTTTGGTTGGCGTAGGTTAAAAGACTGGACGCCCAAACGCACGCCTGATGGGCATATTTAGGATTCCGATCCATCACACATGAATAAATTATTTTCGCTGCCATCTCTCTGAAATTACCAAGGTGTGTCCGCGCCGGACAATGTATTTAAGCCTTTATCGGTACACCCATCCGCGAGCGGGGCGGCGGCGTCTCGCCGGGAGGGAGGGATCGGTAAAGCCGGCTGCTTCGCACAACTCCGCATACAACTCGAAAATCTCCGGCGCGGCCTTCCCTCGCGCGAGTTGTTCCGTGCCGAAGCGGCTGTGTCGCAGCCTTTGCGAGACTACTGAAGCGCACCGTTCGAGGTCGTCTTCCGCGGCCCGGAGGTTTAAGCAGGCCAGCACCCGGCGCAGTTCCCGGCGGGGGTTCTGGAAATAAGCTTCATAATGTGTGACGACGCGCCCGGCGGCCGGGCCGGTCGAGTCCAACACCTTCCGGTTGTAAAGCCACCACAGGTCGAGGCCCCACGGGTGCGGGCCGTGAGTGCGTTCGCGTAAAGACTGCTCGACTTCAAACGGATTTCGCAGGCACCAGACCACTTTCAGTTCCGGCACGAGGCTCGTCCAAAAAGGCAGGGTGAGGCTGTTGCGCGGATCCTTCCAGCCCCACGGTTCGCGGCCGGCGAATTCCCGCAATAAGGTTTTGGCTTCCGACATCAAGGGGACCAATCTGATCTTTTCGCGCCACCCGACGTGAATCGCACGAGGCGGGTCATCCCACGCGCCGCCGAAGTGACGCAACACCAGATCATTGATCCGCACGAACCTCAAGTGCTCCCAGTACCCATTCTCGTTATCCGGGGAAGGCGGCATCAGGTCTCCCTCGTCGCCCAAATAAATGCCGCACAGCGACAGGAGGTTGGTGACCATGGAGGTGCCCGAGCGATGCATTCCCGCGATACAAACCGGCATCTATATCTCCCGCTGAATTAACGCGCTATCCCCCTTCGAGCCTTACCGCCGGCGCCCGGTAAATATCAGCAGAACGAAGCGGCGCGTCAGGGAAGAGGCTTTTTATACTTTGAGTTCTCACGCCGCTCACTGTTTGTTTTCCTCTGCTCTCAACTTTTTGAAGCGCGCTTTGATGACAGACATTTCATCGCCGGCGAAAGCGCCTGCCAGCAAGAGCTTGAAGGTAGCGGCGCGGAACCATTCCCAAGTCGTTCCCGCGACGCTGAGCGGATGTTGTCGGAGCAGGATAGCTAACGCCTTGATGGCTTCGCCGAACTTCCCGGTCACGATTGAGTCGGCGGCCTCCCACAATAAATGCTCCGACACAGTGTTGGAAAACTGCCGCACGGCGTTTCGCCGCCGTCCCGCCGCGCCCGCCGCTCGCGGCAGCGCCAACCACTTATGGCGGAGCAGCTCGCTGCCGAGCGAAATCAGGTTGACCGTTCGGGAACTGCCCTGATTTGAAGTCGCCGTCGACTTCCGCCAAACGGCCACGGGCCAATCGACGGCCGCTACCGGGTACAGTTCGGCAATGCGAATCCACAGATCCCAATCGTCAACCCCCGGCACGGCCTCGTCCAAAAGTCCCACGCGGTCGAGACACGACCGGCGAAAAACCGCCGAGATGCAAGGAATAAAATTTCGCTCTAAAAGCTGCCAGAAGACGTCTCCCTGCGGGCACGGCGAGGCCGGGTAGGCATCGCCCGCCGGAACACAGTTTTGGTCGCCCACGAGCACTTGTCCATACACTAAGCCCACGTCCGGCTGAGACTCCAAAACCACAACTTGCCGGTCGAAGGAGCGGGCCAAACGCACGTCGTCATCGTCGAGAAAGGACAGGTACTCTCCGCTACTCGCCATGATGCCGAGGTTGCGCGCGCCCGCGACTCTCTGGTTTCGCTCGATACGGACGTAGCGGATGCCGGTCATCCGCCGGCAGACTTCAGCGGTCTCGTCCGCCGAGCAATCGTCAACGACCACGACCTCAATGTCCGTGCCCGCGAGGCGCGCGCTTTCAACCGCGCGTGGGAGAAGCTGGGGCCGGTGGTGAGTCGTGATGATGACGCTGACCTTAGGCATAAACGACTCCTTCGGCGCGCAGACCGCTGACGCGCGAACCGGGTGTGAGCGCCGGCGGCGGCGGCTCAGAAGCCGGGCCGGTGGCCGCTCTGTTGAGCGCCTCTTTCCGCCAGCTTCGACGCCAATTTTTTATACGCCGCCGGTCGCGCGATACGCAGCGGGCTTAATCTCAGCGCCGTCAAACTGTTGGCCCCCGCCGCCCGCCATTCGCC
>JBOGOY010000836.1:0-2508 GCA_050748185.1 Pyrinomonadaceae bacterium | reverse complement strand
GGCGTCACCTGTTCCCGGCGTTGAAACGCCGGGCTCACATCAGATTGCCGCTGACGCGGCACAGATGCAACCGCTTTACTTTTCATCGCCACCCATGCTGCTCATGCATAGGCGACGCGCGAGCTTGAACAAAAATAATCGCTCGCGCCCGTCATCCCGTTGTCACTTCCGGCCGGGTTGGACTATGATCCACCCGCTCCCTTTGCGACTACCGTTTTTGGTTGACCCGGCCCCGCCTCGCCGGGGAAAGAGAGTTAAGCTGTGGAAGACCGAGGACCATTCGCCGCCGTATCAACTCAGACGAGCGAAGCCGTCATGCAGGAAATAAACCACCTCGAACAACTCAGGGTGGACGCCTACCTGAAGCGCGATCTGGAATCACTCAAGCGCTTGCTGCCCGAACATTTCACTTTCACCCGGCCGTCGGGCATCGTCCTGAACAAAGCTCAGTTACTGAAGGTGATCGAGTCAGGGGAACTGACGTTCGAGAGCTTCGAGCGCAGTTGTGAGAAGGTTAAGGTGCATCTGAACTCGGCCTCGACCACTGGCCTCGACACGGTGAAGGGGCGTTACAAGGAGCGCGACATCACCGGGCAGTATCGCTTCAGTAACACCTATGTGCGGCGGCAAGGACAGTGGGTCGTGGTCGCCGCGCACGCCAGCCAAGCTACCCCGGATTGACCGCCGCCGACACTCGCTTCAACTGTGTAACCCTGCCAAATTCAACATCGCCGGTAAACTTCTGCCCGCCTCGGCAGAGGTCTGTGCCGAAACCCTCTCCCCGCTGGGGAAATCAATTTCCGCCTGATATGATTGGCGTTGGAATCCCCAAGCCAATCCCGGCCTGAAGTGTCTCGGCCGGGGCAAACCGCCTGAGAGTATTTTGCATGAAGCCGGAGGCCGAACGGCCTTTGGTTGCACGGCCGGATTCTCGGGTCTCTCACTTCACACCGCTTTTGATCATGAGGATTTAGCAGATGAGAAAAATATCGTTGGGCCTTCTGTCCATCCTGCTGTGCGCCTACGTCGCGGCGGCGCAGAAAGTGCCGGTGCAGGAAGTCGTCCTCGACAACGGGATGCGCCTGCTGCTGGTGCCGCGCAAAGGCGATCCGAACATCGCCGCCGGCTGGGTGGCGCGCGTCGGCTCGGTTAACGAGCGCCCCGGCATCACCGGCCTCTCGCACCTCTTCGAGCACATGATGTTTAAGGGCACACACGCCGTCGGCACCAAAAACATCGACGAGAATCTGAAACTTATTAAGGAGATGGACGCCGTGCGCGCCGAACTGCGGCAGGAAGAGCAGACGCTCATTCGCAAGGCGCGACTCGGCGAAATCTCCGACGCCAAAGACCCGAAACATCGTTCGGAGCGCCACAAGGAACTGCTCGCCAAGTTCAACGACCTGACCAAGCGCGAGAAAGACTTGATGGTCAAGGACGAGTTCGACCGCATCTACACGACGGCGGGCGGGTCGGGGATGAACGCCGGCACGAGCAACGATTTCACCGTCTATTTCATTAACGTCCCGGCCAACAAGCTGGAACTGTGGTTCTGGATGGAATCGGATCGCCTGCGGAATCCCGTCTTCCGCGAGTTCTACTCGGAGCGCGACGTGGTGCACGAAGAGCGGCGGCTGCGAACCGACAGCACGCCGACGGGCAAGTTCAACGAACTCTTCGAGTCGATGTTCTGGCAATCATCGCCCTACGGCTGGCCCGTCGTCGGCTGGCCGAGCGACCTCGAAGGCATCACCCGCGAGGAGGCGCTCGAATACTTCGCCGTCAACTACGCGCCCAACAACCTGACGGCTTGCCTCGTCGGCGACATCGATCCGGCGCGCGCCACCGAACTCGCGAAGCAATACTTCGGACGGCTCCCCCGCGGCCCGCGCCCGCCCGAGCCCGTCCGCACGAGCGAGATGCCGCAACTCGCCGAAAAGCGCATGGTCGCCTACGCCGAGACTGTCCCACAAGTGCGCGTCCGCTATCACACGGTCGCCGAAGGCCACGCCGACGCTTTCGCTTTGGACATCTTAGGCAGCGTGCTCAGTGGCCGTACCGGGCGGCTCTACAAGTCGCTCGTGCTCCAACAGTCGGTCGCCAACAGCGCCTCAGCCAATCAGGACGCGCGCAAGTACGAAGGTCTCTTCGAGTTGAACGGCGTCGCCAAGCCCGGCAAGTCGCCTGAAGAGGTCGAGCAGGCGCTCTACAAAGAGATCGAGCGGTTGCAAAAAGAACTGGTTGACGCGCAGGAGTTGCAGAAAGTGAAGAACCAGTATGCCGCGAACAACTTCCGCGGCCTGCAATCCAACTTTGGCCTGATGGTCCAACTGCTGTTGCGCGATGCGAACCGCGGGTGGGAGACGATCAACTCCGATCCGGCGCGCCACCAATCCGTGACGCCCGAAGACATTCGCCGCGTCGCCAATACCTACTTCAAACCCGAGAACCGCACCATCGGCGTCTATTACACGAAGAAAGCCGAGGGCACGGCCGCCGCCGCAGACC
>JBOGOY010000835.1:0-2511 GCA_050748185.1 Pyrinomonadaceae bacterium | reverse complement strand
CCCTACAAGTACCAACAGTTGAAGGGCGGCGCGATCCTCTCGCACGCCTTCGACGCTAATTGGTCCCTGCGGAGCGCCTTCCGCGTCGCGCTCAACAAGGCCGACTATGACAGCCGCCAGCCGCGCCGCCTGCGCGCCGACAATCGCACGCTCGAACTCAGCCAAGACTTTGCCGATCAGTCTTTGCAAACTTACTACTGGCAGAACGATGTGAGCACGCGCTGGCAGACCGGCGCGGTCAAACACGCGATCGTCTTCGGCGCGGATTTCGGCAGTGAGACTTTTTCGAGCGCCACGCTGAGCGGCCCCGTAAGGACGATTGACATTTACGACCCGCGCTACGACTTCGCCCCCGGCGCGCTCGCGCTGCGCGGCCACTCGAAGACGACCAACGCCTCGGCCGGCCTCTACGCGCAAGACCTCATCTCGCTTCGCGAAGACTTGAAGTTGCTCGTCGGCGGGCGCTTCGATTACTACGATCAGAAGAACGACAACCGCCTCACGGGCAACTTGCAGACGGCCGTCGATCGCAAGTTCACGCCGCGCGTCGGCATCGTCTATCAGCCCGCCGAAGCCGTCTCGCTCTACACCAGCCTCAGCCGCTCGTTCCAGCCGCAACTGCAATTGACTTTCGCCAACGAACCGTTCCGGCCGGAGACGGGCGCGCAATACGAAACGGGCGTCAGGCTCACGCTGTTCGAGCGAAAACTGGCGGCCACCGTCGCCGTCTATCAGATCACGCGCGCCGGCGTCAGCACGCCCGACCCGCTGCACCCCGGCTTCTCAATCCAGATCGGCGAGCAGCGCAGCCGCGGCTTCGAGTTAGACCTGACGGCGCGGATCAAACCGAACTGGAACGTCATCACGAGCTACGGCTACACGGAGGCAGTCGTCACCGAGGACACCAACGCGCAGATCGCCGGCCATGAATTGCTCGGCGTGCCACGCCAGACGGCGAGCCTCTGGACCAGTTACGAGTTCACACGCGGGCCGGCGCGCGGCCTCGGCCTCGGCGCGGGCGCGTTCGCGGTGGGCCGGCGCTTCGGCGATCTCGAACACACCTTTACCGTCCCCGGCTACGCGCGCGCGGATGCCGCCGTCTTCTACAAAATCTTCCGCGGCGAAAAGCTGAAATACAGGCTGGCCTTCAATCTCAACAACCTGCTCGACAAGGTCTATTACGAGGGCGTGCGCGGGCGTTACGGCATCGTGCCCGGCGCGCCGCTGCACGGTATCGGCTCTGTTCAGGTCATCTTTTAACGCTCTGAGGGCACGCGCGGGCAGGCACGCGCCCCCGGCCACTGGTCCCGTATTTCTCCAAAAGGCCAAGCTCATGAACTTCAGCGCGCGCCGCACGCGGCAATTCTATGCGTGGCACAAATGGACGGGGCTGTTCGCCGGCCTGTTCATCTTCGTCATCAGTTTGAGCGGGGTGGTGGCCGTTTTCAAAGAAGATCTTGACTGGCTGCTGACGCCCGCTAAGCGAGTCGCGCCGGCCGGCCGGCGTGCGTCGTTCGATGAGGTTTTGGGCGGCGTGCGACAGCAGTACCCAGAGGGAACGATCACGAATGTGCGATTCCCTCCCGACGCGCGCACCGCATATACGATCGGAGTCGAGCGCAAAGGTGCGGATCGCGTCGAAGTCTTCGTCGATCCGCACACCGGCCACGTTACAGGCGCGCGCACGGGTGAGACGGCGGCGAACGTCATCCGCCAGTTGCACGTCAGGTTCTATTATTTTGGGGCGTGGGGCCGCGTCATGATCGGAGTCTTCGGGGTGCTACTCTTCGTCTCCACGCTGACCGGGCTGTTCATTTATTGGCGGTTCATGAAAGCAGTCTTCGCGCAGGGCCTCCGGTTCTGGCAGGTGCGTCAGGGGCGCGGCTTGCAAGTCTCCTCGTCTGACTGGCACAAGCTGGTCGGCATGGTCGCGCTCGTCTTCAACTTCGTGATCGCGCTGACGGGGGCGGTGCTTGGGTTAGAGAACCTGTCGCGCTACGCCCCTGCGGTTGATCGCGCGTTGCACCCGCGACCGGTCTTGCAGACCAAGCAACCACAACCCCATCAACTGCCGAGCACCGAGGGACCAGCGCTGATCGCGGAAGAGGCTCTCTCACGCGCGCGGCTGGCGCTGCCCGGCTTCGAGCCGACAAGTATGTCGCCGCCAGCGGCCGGTAAAAATCACTTCGTTTTCCATGGCAACGTCCGCGGGCGTTTCGAGCGCGCGGGCGCGAGTTTCGTGGTCATCGCGGCCGGCGGCGGAGCCACGCTCGACATCCACGATGCCGCCCAAGCGCGCGCCTCGACGCGCGCCTACAACCTGAACGAGCCGCTCCACTTCGGCGACTTCGGCGGCCTGCCGCTGAAACTCGTTTACTGCCTGTTCGGCCTGACCACGCCCTTCCTCTCGATCACGGGCTTCGTCATTTACGCGCTGAAGCGCCGCCGACATAGGGCATCACGCCGCGCGGCCAACGCCGGTTCGCCAGCAGGGCGCGGCGAATTACAACG
>JBOGOY010000834.1:0-2516 GCA_050748185.1 Pyrinomonadaceae bacterium | reverse complement strand
GATTTGAATCGGATGTTCATCTAGTTCCTTCGCCGGCTGAAGCCGGGGACGCGAATCCCCCCTCTTTGACTTCTCTCCCGCCCGCCGAATTTCAGTCTAAAAGTTTCGTGTCGCCTTTTCGCTTGTCGCAAGAGCAGCTTGAATTCATCCGAGCCGCTGATGCTTGCGAGCAGCGGGTCGCGGCTGATGTACGGGTAGTTGAAGAACCCGCCTTCGATCGCCTTTCTCAAGTTGTAGAGCGCCGCCGCCCGTCGCCCGGCAAGCGCGTAAAAGTGCGCGAGGCGATAGCGCCTTTCGCCGTCCACGATGTCGCGCGTCTCCAATTCCTTCGTCAGTTCGAGCAGCCGCGTGCCATCACCCTCCGCCGCCGCTTTGTAAGCCCGGCCGAAGGCGCTCCAGATGCTCGGCGCGTCGAGCTGCGCGGCTTCGTCGAAGAGCCTCGTCGCCTTGTCGTACTCTTTCAAATAAAAATGACTGACGCCGGCGTAGAAGAGTTCTTTGTGCTCGTCGGGCTGCCCCGCGGCTTCACGGCTGGCCGCGATCTTTTCATGTGAGACGAGCGCCGCTCGGTAGTCGCCTCGATAGATTAACGCTTTGACGATCTGCTCTTCGTGGTCATGCAAACTCGCCCGGCTCGCATCGAGAGTTTGCGCCTGCCGGTAGGCGTTGATGGATTCGTCAAGTAACCCGGCGTAGCGGTAGGTGTAGCCGAGCGCAGCATGGAAGCTCGCGGAGTTCGGGTAGGGCCGCAACGCCCTGTGAAGCAACGCCGCCGCTTCTTCCGACTTGCCGGTTTTGGCGTAAAGCGAAGCGAGCGAAGCGAGCGTCGGCGGCGACTCGCCGTCGAGGCTCAGCGCGCGGCGCAGGATGGTTTCCGCCCGCTTGTAGTGGCGAGCGCCGCCGCCCGTTTTGCTCGCGTACTGCATGTGCGCGTTGCCGAGCGCGGCAAGGGCGGGCGCGTAAGCCGGAGCGCGCCTGATCGCTCGTTCGAGCAGTTCGCGGCAACGTCGCCAGTCGTCTGCCGTCACTGGGCGCAGCGCCGTCGCGCGCAAATACAGTTCATACGCTGCCCCGTCGGCCGAGCGATCCGTCCGTAGCCGCCTGTCTTCTGCGGGCGAGAGCGCGAGGTCCAACGCAGCAATAATCCGCCGGCAGAGAAGTTCCGGGAGGCGGCGGAGGTCGCTGTACGCCGTTTCGAGCAGCGCGCTCCAGAGCGTTTCGCCCTGTCGAACGTCCACCAAACGCGCGTGCAACAACAGTCGATCTTTCTCCTTGCGGTAGCTGCCCGTCAGCGCGTAGTCGGCATCCGACTCGCCGGCGGCCCTTACAAGCAAACTCTCCGTCGCTTCGTGCTTCCCTCCCTCATACGCCCGCGTCGCGACACTTCCAAGTTGTGACAGCTTGGCGCTGATCTCGGCGGCGAGAGCGAAGCCGAGGAAGGTCGTCTCCGCATCGTCGATCTCGGCGTCGAACGGGAGGATCGTCAGCTTTTTAATTGCCGTCTTCCTGCTCCCCGCCGGGGTGGCGGCAGCCGTCGCCGCGACGCCCTGAAACGAAGGCATCAAGCTCCCGAACATGAGAGAAGTAATCAGCAAAAACATCAGTCGGTGGATGGATGTCACTTATTGGGCGCTAATGAATCGGCGTGTGACGGCGAACGGCGAACGGCAGAGTTATACCGAAGAAGGAGCGTCGTGTCGTATCGCGTGCTGTAACAAAGATGTGAAGAGTTGTAACAATTAAACGCCCGGTGTTGCGCCCGACCGTTCCGACGGGTTAGCTTGGCGCAACCAAAACGTTGAGCTTTACTCGCGTCGGTTTCTTTCGACCGCGGAGAGTTCCCTTAAACCAATGATCGAGCGCCGAAAATTCATCGCCCGCCGCCGGTATCTGGGTATCGCCATGATCGGGGTGCTGTTGCCGACTTTGGCGCTCGCCTCGATGCAGTATTTTTCGGCGCGGCGCACCGAAGCGCAGACGCGGGCGGCGCTCGAAGCCAATCTCGACCTACACCTGCTCGGCATCGTGGACGAAGCGCGGCGCGACATGGTGGATCGCGCCAGCTACATCACGCATAGCATCGGTCACAATCGTCTGCGCGATCGAGACCTCGACGGCCTCGCCCGCTCCTTCGCCCGCGCCAAGCGCCGCTACCCTGAGATCGACGAGTTGTATGCCGTCTTTTTCGAGCGGGGCGCGGAGGCCGGCGCGTGGCGCGTGCTGCGTTATGTCGCGCCCGCTTCGGATGATCCGGCCCCACCAACTTACAAAGGCGTGCCGGTCGGCCACCTCGCCGAAGACGATGACACGACCGGAGCCTTGCGGCAGGCGTGGCTCGCCATCCCGGGGCGGGCGGCGGACGCGACTTACACGGCTTTCGCGCCCACCTCGCTGCGCGCCCCCGTGCCGCGTCAAATTTTCTTCCACACGGTTTACGAACCGAACCACATGAGCGCGCAGGACGACGCCGCTCGCGTCGGCTTGTTCGCCTTCACCGCCGACGCCGCCAGTTACCC
>JBOGOY010000833.1:0-2516 GCA_050748185.1 Pyrinomonadaceae bacterium | reverse complement strand
GCGCTGGGCCGCGCGCATCTCGCGCTCGACTTCGCGTGCCACCTCGCGCTCGATCTCCACTTCGGACACGACGCCTTCGGAATCCGCCGCGGGCTCGAGTTGGTTGACCGCGGGGCTCGGCTGGCGGCCGTCAGATGCGCGCCGGACGTTGATCGTGCCGTTGACGTTGCTGAGGCTGACGCGCGGCCCACCCGTCCCCAACTGGCCCGCGAGATTGGTCCCCACGAAACGCCCCCGCCTGACTGGCAGGCCCAAGCTGTTGCTGATCGAACCGTGGACGGTGCTGGCCTTAATTTGCGCGTTCGCGTCCGAGGGAACGACGAGGGCAACTTGGCCGTTGACGGAGTTGAGCGAGACGCGCTCGCCGAGTTGCGCGAACTCGGCCTCCAGCAGCCCGTTGATGGTCGAAAGTTTAACCGGGCCGGTGAGGCCGCGCGCCGCGACGCGCCCGTTAATCGACGAGCCGTTGACCTCGCCGGTGAGACCCTCGATGTCGAGCGCGCCGTTAATCAACTCGACCGCTTCGAGCCGCGCGCCGCGCGGGATCGTCAGCGTGTATTCGACGCTCGCGGGGTTACGCACGCCTTTGTGTTCGCGCCACCGCTCCTCTGGATAGCGCGTGCGGATGTCGAGTCGGTCGCCGCTCGCGTTGATCTCGATCATCGCTTCGTCCAACCGCTCGCGTGTGGTGGCGCGCTTGACCGCGTCAACCTTCACCTCCGAGCGATCCCAACCCGCGATGCGAACCGCGCCGTTGATGTTATGGAGCGAGATGCGGCCGTCGGCCGGCAGCGGGTAAGATTGGTGGAACTCTTCGCGCAGTAGTTCCTGCCCCCACTCTTCCTCCGCGCGGCCGCTGTCCGCGGCGGTCATGACGGCCAGCACGATGACACATAAAATGGTGGTAATTCTTCTCAGCATTATGATTCCTTCAATGGTCCGTCGTCAGTGAGCAGTGGTCAGTGGTCAGAAACTTAACCTGAGATTGAACTGCTCAAGGTTCGGCAACCGGAATAACTGACCACTGACCACTGGCCACTGACCACTTAGCTTTTACGAGCCAGTTGCACGCGGCCGTTGACGCCCGAAACGTTGATGGGCGCGCCGCCCGATCCGATCTTGGCGTTGAAACTGGAGCGGCTGACGCGCCCCACCATGGTGACGTTCGGCAGGTCGGCGTTAACCGAGCCATTGACGCCGGTCACGCTCAGGTCGGCGTTGACTTCGTCGGCGAAGCGCATCTCGACGCCGCCGTTGACGCCGCTCACGCGGATGCCCTGCTCGCCGACGCGCGCGACGGTGACGAGGACGCTGCCGTTGATGCCCGACATCTCCGTGTAGCCGAGCGCTTGGCCCACTTCGACGCGGCCGTTGATGCCTGAGAGTTTCACGGAACCGTCAATCTCGCCGACCAGCGCGCGGCCGTTGATGCCGCTCGCCGCGAATTCGACCTGCCGCGGGATCTTCAGCGAGACGCGCTGGCGCACGTCCGAGCGTCGCCCGTACTCGCCGTCGCGTGAGCGCTCGCGATCCGATTCGCCGCGCACTACCAAGCCCCCGGCCGTCTGCTCGATGATCACCTTGCGGAAATTGAGGTCTTCGCGGGTGCGCGCCGAGCGGACGACATGGACTTCGGCGGTGCTGCCGCTCGAAGTTTCTACGTCGATTGAGCCGTTGATACCGGAGACTTTGACCAGCGCGCCGGGCGCGAGTTGGAAGCTCTGCCGTACCTCGTCCTTCTCTGTGTACTCGCTGTCGTCAGAGCCACCCCAGCCTTTGTGCTCCTTGTGCTTCTCCTTGTTCTTTTCCTTCTGCTGAACGGGGGCCTCCTGCGGCCCGGCGGCATAGACGGCAGCGAGCCCTTCGTCAGACAGCACGCCGGCGGCGTAGCCCTCGGGCGTCACGCCGAGCCCGCGCAGGCCGCTGAGGGCGCTGGGCGCGACGAGCGCGGCGGCGACGACCAAGGCGAAAATCAAGAGCCATCTCAATCTCATTGCATCTCTCCTGTAGGTGATAAGAACGGTTAACGTCAGAATTCGCACACGCGGCATGACCGCGCTGGTGCGGCAAAGCTTGGGGACCAGTTCAGCGGCGCGAGTTGTCCGAACAGTCGAGCAGCGACGCGCCGGCGGAAGCTTCGACAGGGGCGGCCGGCCAAACCGGTTCGGGGGCGGGCAGCAGCGACTCGAAGGTGAACGGCGCGACCGTTTCGCCGTCGTGCCGGACCACACGCACGCCGCTGAACCGGGAAACTTCCGGCTGTCTGACTCTGGTGGGGGCGGCCGGGCGGGATGCCGCGTGCGGTTTCATCTTCACGCGGAGCAACTTCTCGACCTGCTGCCAATTAACCTGCGGCGTGGCGCGCCTCAGTTCGGCCGGGGCACGCCGGGGGAGGAGGCCTCCACGCGCCAGCGCCCGCTCGATCTCGCGCGCCTGATCTTTTTCGCCTGACATTTTCACCAGAATCTCGAAACCGCGCCTTAGTTGCTTTGCGGCCTCTTTCGCCACGACTGCGC
>JBOGOY010000832.1:0-2525 GCA_050748185.1 Pyrinomonadaceae bacterium | reverse complement strand
GGGCAAGCCCATCGTGAGGGGCACCCGCCTGACGGTCGAGCACGTTCTTAACCTGCTCGCGCACGGCGCTGACCCAGCGGAGATTTTGGAAGAGTACGAAGGGCTGACGGCCGAAGACATTCAAGCGTGCCTCCTGTTCGCCACGAAATCACTGAGCAACACGGATTTCATGCCGTTGACTGTGGAGACCGCCTAGATGCGTTTTCTTGTTGACGAGTGTACCGGCCCGAAGGTGGCGCAGTGGCTCAGCGAGCAAGGGCATGATGTCTTTTCGGTTTACGAGCAGGCGCGTGGCGCGGAAGACGACCGCATCATTCAACAAGCGTTTGCCGAAGACCGTATTCTAATCACCAACGATAAAGACTTCGGCGAATTAATCTACCGCGAGCGACGCCCGCACCGGGGCGTCATTTTTTTGCGTTTGGAGGACGAGCGGGCGGCCAGCAAGATCGCAGTGCTCCGGCGACTGCTCGATGCTTATGCGGACAGGCTCGAAGATCAGTTCGTCGTAGTCACGGAAACTCGCGTGCGATTCGCCCGGCCGGAGGGTTAATTTAGAAGTTAGAGCGAATCTCGTTTGGGTGTACTGATGGCACTGATGGATTCACTTTTGGCGTATCAACAGCAGATCGCGCGAGCGCTCGCCGCCGGCAACGCCACGGAGCATACGCATCGCCCGGCGCTGAAAGCGATGATCGAAGCACTCGCCGCCGGCGTCGTGGCGACCAACGAGCCGAAGCGCATCAAGTGTGGCGCGCCGGATTTCATCGTTACGCGCGGTCCGGTCCCGCTCGGTTACGTCGAAGCTAAAGATGTCGGCAAGTCGCTGGACGAAGTAGAAGAGGGCGAACAGCTCAAGCGCTACCGCGCCAGCCTCGGCAATCTGGTCCTGACCGACTACCTCGAATTTCGCTGGTACGTCGGCGGCGAGCGCCGCCTGACGGCGCGCCTCGCCAGCGCGGACGCGAAGGACAAACTTAAAGTTGAAGAGGACGGCGCGGAGCAGGTCACGCAACTACTCAGGGCTTTCCTCGCGGCGGAAGTGACGACGGTCGCCAGCCCGAAAGAACTCGCCGTGCGGATGGCCGGCATTGCGCGCCTGATTGACGATCTGATTCGCCGCGCGCTGGCCGAAGAGTCCGCGGACGGCCCGCTGCACGAGCAGATGAAGGGCTTCCGCGAAGTGCTGTTGCATGACCTGACGACAGAGCAGTTCGCGGACATGTACGCGCAGACGATCTGCTATGGCCTGTTTGCGGCGCGCTGCAACGCACGCGGCGGCACACGTTTTACGCGCCAGCACGCGGCCTACGATCTGCCGAACACCAACCCGTTTCTCAAAAAACTGTTCACGCGCGTCGCCGGTCCCGAACTCGACGACGAGCCGCACGCATGGGCCGTGGACGATCTGGCCGAGTTGCTGCACCGCGCCGACATCGGGGCGATCCTCGCGGACTTCGGTAAGCGCACACGCCGCGAAGACCCGGTGGTGCATTTCTACGAAACCTTTCTCGCCGCCTACGATCCGCGCCTGCGCGAGACGCGCGGCGTTTACTACACGCCCGAGCCGGTCGTCTCGTACATCGTCCGCAGCGTGAACCACATTCTGAAAACCGACTTCAACCTGCCGGAAGGACTGGCGGACACGAGCCGCGTCACGCTCAAAGGTCCGTCCGGCGAGGGGCGGACGGAAGTCCACAAAGTTCTGATTCTCGATCCGGCGGTCGGCACGGGGACGTTCTTGCACGGCATCGTCCGCCACATCCACGAATCGCTGTCGGGCCAGCGCGGAATGTGGCCAGCCTACGTCTCAGCACATCTGCTGCCGCGACTGTTCGGCTTCGAGTTGCTGATGGCCCCCTACGCCGTCGCGCACATGAAGCTTGGGCTGCAACTCTCCGAGACGGGCTACGACTTCCGCGCCGACGAGCGTCTGCGCGTTTACCTGACCAACACGCTAGAAGAGGCTTTCCAACTCGAAGGCGTTGACCCATTCGGTCGCTGGATCGCGGAAGAGGCGAGTGCGGCCAATGAGGTCAAACAGGAAGCGCCCGTGATGGTCGTGCTCGGTAATCCGCCGTACTCAGGCCATTCCGCCAACATGGGGCAGTGGATTGCCAAGCTCTTGCGTGGGGTGGACACGCAAACCGGGAAGAAGACAGGTAATTACTTTGAAGTTGGCGGACAGCCCCTCGGCGAGCGTAATCCCAAGTGGCTTAACGACGATTACGTCAAATTCATCCGCTTCGCGCAGTGGCGTATTGAGCAGACGGGCTACGGCGTACTGGCTTTCGTCACCAATCACGGCTATCTCGACAATCCCACCTTTCGCGGGATGCGCCAGAGTTTGATAGAAACTTTCGACGACATTTACGTGCTTGACCTGCACGGCAACAGCAAGAAGAAAGAACGCGCGCCCGACAGCTCGAAGGATCAAAACGTTTTCGACATTCAGCAAGGCGTTGCCATCGGCATCTTCGTCAAACGCGCTGGCACTCGGAATGCAGGGGGGGGGGGGCAGCGAT
>JBOGOY010000831.1:0-2526 GCA_050748185.1 Pyrinomonadaceae bacterium | reverse complement strand
ACGTACAGAAAGTCCTCCTCGGGGCTCGGGGAACACCCCGGCAAGTGCGCTGTCTCGGCTCGCCGCTCCCGCGTCCCGACTCTGACAGGGTCGGCCGCTACCGTGCACCTGTGGTATCTCCGTTGTCGCGTTCCGGCCCTGAGCACGTGCACGTTCGGTTGCCGGTCGTCGAGCAACTACTGTCCCTCGGTTGGGCAGAAGGCCAGCTCGTGTGGCAGCCGGAGTGGCGCGTGCCCAAGAACCCATCCGAAGCGGCGCGCCGTGACGAGGGCAATACCTTCGACGGCTGGCCCGTCGACCTCGCAATTTTCGATAGTGAAGAAAGCGCAAGAGATTGGCAACATCTCTTAGCGATCTTTGAGTTCAAGGCGCCGGACGGTACTGGCGGAATCAGTCAGCTCGAGACTTACATGATTCGAGAGCCACGGGCTAAGTATGGCTACTGGACGAATGGTAGTTCGAGCGCTGCACTTTATAAGCTTCCAGATGGCACCTTCCAGACCGTCGACGGTGAAGGACTCCCCCATCCCACCGACAACCTGTCGAAGCCATCGCGATCCCCCTTAACCTACGAGCGTTTGAAGGTGCCAACGGAGCGTGAACTGCGCTCGGTCTTCAATCGTCTCTTGGAAGCCGTTGTCGCCGGCGACGCGCTATCCACTCGGCCAGACGATCAGCTCAACCAAATATGCAACCTTTTACTATTAAAGCTTGACTCCGACGCCGACGGAAGCGAGGACCCACAGGCAAACGTACGCTTCCAGCTGTCCCCTACAGAAACCCAAACAGCGCGAAAAATAAAGTATGAGTTCGCCAACTTCCGGCGGTTGCGGACGGACATCTTCACCGAGGCTCAGGATGAGCGGCTTTTCCTTAGTGACCATACCATTCATCAAGCCGTTTACGAACTCTCGGGCTGGCGCCTGTTCGACATGGAGGCCGACGCCGTCTCGACTGCCTTCCAAGTATTTCGGCGCGCGAACTTGAAAGCCGGTGAAGGTCAGTACTTCACGCCAAGGCGCATCATTGAAAGTGCTGTTGAACTTATGGAGATTCGACGAGACGACAAAATTATTGACCCAGCCTGCGGCACTGGAGGGTTTCTAATCGAGGCGTTCGCTTCGATTGTTGAGAAGGCGGCGGGGCCCAATGCCGCTGCTAACGCCAGAACCTGGGCTCATAGGCAGATTTTCGGAGTGGATCGCGACAGTATCAACGTCAAACTTGCGCGGGCTATCATGGTCATTCTGGGTGACGGTTCAGCAAACATCCACGTTGGCGACTCTCTCCGTGAACACAAGTGGCGAGACGAGTATCCGCATCTTGCTCAACCGATGAAGGATGATTCGTATACTGTCGTGATCACTAATCCACCGTTCGGAAAGGACCTCAAATTCTCGCCGCTCGATGCGCGTAGGAACAATTTCGATATCGCGAAGTCGGCCTCCAGTCGGCCGAACAACTTTGCACAACTAGAAATCGGCCTAATCTTCCTAGAGCGATCTTATCGCTTACTGGTCAGCGGAGGACGCCTTGGAATCGTATTGCCTGAGACGTACTTTTTTTCACCGCGCTACTCATGGCTGGCGGACTGGCTTGAAGACAAGCTCATCCTACGAGGGGTGCTAAACATTCCAATGGAGGCATTCCAAGGCTTCTGTCGGGCGAAAACGAACTTCTATGTCTTCGAGAAGATCTGATGAGGCGACCTGGTTGGTTCAGCAATGGACAGGTCTTCGTCTCGTATGCAGCAACCTGCGGGATCAACAAGGATGGCCAGGAGCTGTACAAAGTTGATCCGACGACAGGACTCAGAACCTCGGAGATCGACGACGAGTTGAGACGGGACGTTCGAGCTGCGATTAAAGGCAGGACATCGGAAACTAGTCGCTGGGTCGCCGCGGAGCGCATTCGAGCCACAAACTACGTGGTTCCGGCCTACTATGACGATCGGCTTGTCCGCGAACTCGAAGACGACCTTCTTGATACCCTGCCCGGATTCACAGCAGCGCGACTCGGTCAACTCGCTGAGGAACACACGATTCAGTTCCGCCATGGGCATGGCAGCCCCTCGGCGGACATGCGGCGTGGAGACGTTCCATACATCAAAGTATCTGATCTTCGAGCGGGTCAAGTCAACATTAACCCGACGAACCGCGTGCCCCGAGTCGTTGCTGAACGCTTTTGGCGTGGCCAGACTTCCGGACTAAGAGCTTACGACCTGCTAACGCCACTCCGCGCTAGCAAGAACATCGGCGAGTTCTGCGTCGTCATGCCCGGACAAGAAGAGTTGGTACTCACAAAGGAAATTTTAGTACTCAGGCCATCGGCCGACGCAGACTTTGGCAGCTTGTACTTGGCCTGGGCTATGTCATTGCGGATTGTGCGACAGCAGTGGTCTCGTATTGTGTTCATGCAGACAAATCGCGAGGATGCCGGCACTCGCTATAACGACATAGTCATACCCGTTCCACCGAACAGGGCGGCGGCCGACGAGGTGTCAGCCGCATTCCGGAAGTACTACGA
>JBOGOY010000830.1:0-2532 GCA_050748185.1 Pyrinomonadaceae bacterium | reverse complement strand
ACCGCGTCCTGAATGAAGAAGACGGGAATGTTGTTGCCGACTAAGTCGTAATTACCCTCCTCGGTGTAGAACTTGACAGCGAAGCCGCGCACGTCGCGTGCCAGATCGGTCGAGCCGCGCGAGCCGACGACGGTCGAGAAGCGCACGAAAACCGGCGTCCGCACCGCCGGGTCTTGCAGAAACTTGGCCTTCGTGTACTGGGCCAGCGATTCGTAAACCTGAAAATAACCGTGAGCCGCCGAGCCCCGCGCGTGCACGACGCGCTCGGGAATCCGCTCGTGATCGAAGTGCGTCATCTTCTCGCGGAAATGGAAATCTTCCAGCAGCGACGGCCCGCGGTCGCCCGCCTTGAGCGAGTTCTGATCGTCGTTGACGCGCAAGCCCTGATTAGTCGTCAGGTACTGGCCCGCGCCGTCCTCGCTGACTGTCGCCAGATCGTCGAGCTTGGCGTTGTTGCTTTCCTTTTTGTCTTTTTTGTTTTTGCTCATGGCTCCCTCTTCTGCTCAGTTGCGTGGTTCCCCACAGATGACAAGATGAACCGCGGCCCGAGTCGAGGCTCGATGCCGTCAGCCGGTTGATGGCCGTCATGCCTTCGCTTATTGAATCTGTCGTTTGCCTCTGGCGACATTGATACTATCCGGAGCCGCGGAGTGCAAGGAATCAGGTGGCGGAGCAAGGTGGAGGAGGGGGAGGGCGGAGGGCGCGACCGTGGGGGAGGGCGCAACAGTAGTGGCTCCGCCGAAAAAGAGAAGGGCGGCCGAGTGGCCGCCCTCAATTAATCGGACCTCAGTTAATCGGGCCTCGCCGTGCGACGCAGGCCCGGCGAACTTTCAGGCGGGCGAACCGGGAACCTGACCGGAACCGGCGACCTGTGGTCTTAGTCACTCGCACTTGCCCCTTCCGATCAGACTCCCGGCCCTCCGGAGTATTTACTGGACCAGTCGAACTAACTCGACCGAGACGCTGCGCGTCAGCGGGTTGGCCGTGAAACGCAAACGCCCGTTCAGCGTCTGCAACGGGCCGCCGGAAGTTGACTGCTGCGAACCGCCTGCCGCGCCGCCCGCGCTTCCGCCGCCCGCGCTCGCACCCGCTGCGCCTCCGCCAGCGCGGTACGCCGTGACGACCGCTTCAAAGGTGAACAACTCCGAGCGGCTGTCGCTGAAGCGGAGCGTGCGCGCTCCCGTCGTCTCGCCCGCGGCGAACTGTTCGTCCGTCCCAAGCCGGCGCGAGTAGTCGTAGAGAGCCGCGGTCGCGGCAGATTTTCCGTCTCCGCCATTGTCTGCGTTGATCGCCGCGACCGTCCCCGACGCCGAGTTGATACGGACGACGCGGAATTCGACGAGCGGCACGTAGGCATTCGCCGAGTTGTTGGCGAGCGTCTGATCGAATTGGAAGACGCCGTTCGCGAGCGAGACGTTCGAGATCGCATTGCTCACGAGCGCCGTGATGTCCTCCTGCGTGCGGCGGCTGACGACGATTGAGGCGACGTTGCCAGCGGGCGTGACGTAGCTGCCGATCTGTCCGGGCAGTAGCGCGCGCACGCGGTAGAAGTTTTCGCCTTCGGGTTGAGAGACGGCGTTGAAACTCGTCACGTCGCCTCCGACCGCGCCGATCAGTTGCCAGTTCTGGTTGTCGTTCGAGCGCTCGATTTCATAGGCGCGCTCACCGCCCGCACCCTGCCAAGAGAGCGCGAGCGAGCCGTCGAAATCGACCGGCCGCCCTTGCGCGTCCGTGAAGTCGCCCGCGATCTGGGCCAGCGTCGGCGGTGGGCCGCCCTTCGTCAGCGTGGTCGTGATGTTGAACTCCGTCGCGGCGTTGGTGTAGCCGACGACGCGGTGCGTGTAAGTGCCCGGCTGCGTCACCAGCACGCTGACGAATTCGGGGCCGCCGGGCGCGCCCGAACTGGCGATGACCTGACCTGCCGGGTTCAGCAGCAGGTAATCGAGATCAGGTTGGTCCCCTACAGGGGCCAACGCCCACTCGGTCAGCGCCTCGATCTTTAAGGTGGAAGCATCTACCTCGAAAGGCACGTCGGCGTAGGTCACGCCTGCGGCTGCTTGGTTGCCGGCGTCGGCGGCGGGCACGATGCCGGTCTGCTGCGTCGTCTCGGTGACGGGCTCGGCCGGCTGGGTCGGGCCGGGGCGGAAGAAGAAAGGCATCCGCAGAGACTCCGCGCCGTCCGTCCGTCGGGCCGAGACGTACCACTGCATCTGAATCCGCTCGAAGACGACCGACGTGCCAACGGTCTTCTCGGCCATGATGCTGCGGAGCGCGTCGCCGTCAAACGTGGCGCTGACCGCGAAAGTGGCCGTGCCGTTTGGCGGCACGGTGACGCTCGTCTGCGAAGTCGAAACGTTGATCCCCGCGAGTTGCAGGTCGCGGTTGTTGACGACGCCGAGATTGTAGGTTCCGCCCTGACCCGAAAGGTCGCGAATCGTGACCGACACGGGCGCGGTGTGCGTCACGCGGCTGTTGACGACGGGCACTTCGCCGTAAGAGTGGCTGCCGAGAATCGCGGGCGTGGCGATGCCG
>JBOGOY010000829.1:0-2539 GCA_050748185.1 Pyrinomonadaceae bacterium | reverse complement strand
ATCTCTACCTGCTCGTCTGTTAACTCGAATTCAACCTGATCGGCCTTCCCCGTTTCCCTAAAAAGCAGGTCGCCTTCGGGGCCGAAGAACATGACCGTCTCCGTTTTGTCGAACCTGATCTTATCCTCGGCCGTCAACACCGCTTCCGGCGTTTTGTACCTACCCCTCTTGGCCCGCTCAATCCCGGCCTCAATAACCGATTGCAGGTTTCCCTGTGGCGGGATGCCCTTGAACTTGCCGACGCCTAAATCATAAACAGCAGTGCCGTATTCTGCCTTCGCCGGATTGCCACGTCGATCGTAGGCAATCTCCGCCTCGCCGCTGGGGTTGCGCGGATTGTAGCTGTCAGGAATATCTGCGACTGCGTTCACCACGCAGCGACAGTTGAATCCGTGTGGCGGGAAATGCTCGTTCCAAAATTCATGATTCGCCGGCAGTACCAACCCGTCGAGCGCGCGGTGCGCCGGGCGCGTGCGATCGTCGAGGACCGCGCTGTACTCCCAAAAGGGCAAGTCTTCTGCGATGTCCTCCAGCGCGCGCCTGCGGCCCACGCCGTAAGCGACCTGCATATTCGTCCTGAAGATTGTCTCCAAGTGGAAGTCGCCGAGTTCGCGGTGGCCGGCTCCTTCGAGAATCTCGCGGAAGCCTTTCACCACCTGTTGCTGCGTTTCGCCATTCTCCAGCGCCTGCGCGATCTCCTCTTTAAAAGCTTCGAGCAGATCGGTTTGATATAGTCCGGAGACGGTGAACGCAGCCGAGCGGGCCTCTGCGTCGAGCTTGTCAAACTGTTTACGTGGGACCACTCGCTTGCGACGAAAGTAGTCCACCGCCTCTTCGGGCGGCATGTCAAAGCGAGCGCGGAGCGGGCCTTCGTCAGCCTCGTCAAACTCTGCGGCGGGCGGGCGACCAGAGATGTGCGTGTGCGCCAGCAGATTGGAGGCGAGTAACCCGCCAGCGAGGGTTCTCGTCAGTTCGTCGAACAGTCCGGCAAGCTTGTCAAAGAGCGCGTCAGAGGCGTTATTCAAACTACCCGCGCGCCCCAGCCCGGCGATCACTCGCGCAAAGATTTCATCGTAGAGGGGCGCAGCCTGTTGAATCGCTCCATCTTCAAGTTGTGCCGCCTGCTCGACTTGTCGGTGGATGTCCGGCCTCTTTTTTTTTTGACCGCCCTCGGCAAAGCCGGACGTTTCATTTTCACCTTCGTCCGCGTCATCGCGCGGCGATTCCTCGTTGCCGCTCGGTGGCGGCAGTGTGTCTTCTTCCGACTCGGGCTCGTTCATGGGGAAGACGTCGAAGACGAACTTCTTCGAGATGGGCACACGCATCCGGTGCAGACCTTCGAGCCATTTCTGCGTGGCCTGTAGATCGCGGCCCGGCTCGTAATCGATCATCCACATTGGCGGTCGCACGTTCGGGCCGAAATTCAACAGCACGAGCGGCCACACAAGCTGCATGTTCACCGGCATCATTAGGCTCTTAGCGTCCACCTCGGTCTTCTTATCGCCGACGCGCTCATGCACCTCGCCGAGCGCCCGCGAGCCGCCGCCCTCACTGCCCCGGCTGGTCAAAGTCTGACCGAGGTAAATGCGAGCGATTTCGTTATTGCAAAAATCATCGACCATTTCGCGGTAGGCACTCCCCATCGACTGCCTGACGTGTTGCAACACCTCGACCGGGAATTTCTGCGCCAACGCGACAGCCGCCTCCTCATTCACCGCCCGCGCCGCATCGAGCGCGCGCTCCTGCTCGGAGACCGGCGCGCCGTCGTTGTAGCGAGTGACGACCGAACCCGGACCTTTCTCCAGAAACCTGAGCCACTGTTTGATGGAGGCGCGCTTAAACCACGACGCCCAGAAAGCTTTACGATCAGTCGGTGAGCCCCAACGATTCGAGTATCGTGGTCGGTAGCTATGCACGAAGAACTTGTAATTGGGCAGCGGCGCTTCGTCCGACACTCCGTCGAGAAAGATGCCGGGGCGTAGGCGCAGCGGGCCGTTCTGCGGGTAAAGATTTGAACCTGTCGAGTAGGCTGCCAAACCATCGCCGCCGAAGGCGAAGAGATGTTGAGGTTTGAACTCGACGCGCTTGATAAAAACACGATCCGGCGCGTTGGCATAGATAATTTCACCAATTGACAATCCCTTGCCGACCGCGTCCTGCGCCTCGAAGAGCGTGTGATCCAAGCCGACACGCATCCCATCACCCTGATCGAAATAGCCTTCGAGCGTCTCCTCGATGAAGTTGGCGACCTTGATATCCTGCCGCTTCTGGCTCGCCGGGATGACTCGCCTCGGCCGGGAGAGGAGGTTGTCTTTCCGTGTTTCCAGCACCGACGCGATCATGGAATCTTTTTCCTCCATATCGGTGTACACGGCCATGGCGAGCCACGGATTGCCCCAGAGTTGTTGCCAAATCCAAGACGGGTCGTCGGGGAAAGTGCCGATCGGCAGGTTATAGGCGAACGCCATATAATTCATGACGTTGCCGCTCGACAACAGTTCGTCGAAGATTTGTGGAAACTTATTGTTGTCCATCTGCA
>JBOGOY010000828.1:0-2540 GCA_050748185.1 Pyrinomonadaceae bacterium | reverse complement strand
GATCAAGCCCTTGAGCTTGGTCCCGTCCATCAATTTCACCTTGACCCGGGCCTTCGCGCCGGTGCCGTGCTTCAGAACTTTGGCTTTGATCTCTTCCACGGGCGGCGCGCCGTCGCCCTTAATCTTCGCCGAGACGACTCCCGGCGCGGCGAGTAACAGGGCGGCCAGAACAAACGACATCATTTTGATCAACATTAGGTCATCCTCCTACGCTGCTGATTTCTAGTTTTCGCGTCTCGCGGCGAGCAGCGTTCGTGATTCACTCAGTCTTGAAGGTCAGGCTTTGATCAGGCACTCGGCGCATCAGAGTCGCCGCCTCGGACGACTATTCAAACTTTCGGCCACAGGCTTGATGCCGCGAGGCAGACGTTCGCGGGTCTGCCTTCCTCTCCTCAACGCCAAGCCCATGGTGCCGCGGAAACATACGCCGTGGGGCGACGGGAAATCTTTTAGCGGCGCTTAAACTTTTCTTAAAACGTTCTCTAGCATTCAAGATAGGACTTACGCAGTTGAACGTGTCAGAACCGCCTGCGGTAGCGGGCGGTCCTGTTTTTTAAGCTGAAGACCGCTTTTTTAAACTGAAGACCGCCCCCTACCGCAGGCGGTTCTGACCTGAACTGCGTAAGTCCTACAAGAAAATGAGCGGTGGTGGTGGCTCTCTGCTTCATCCTGTTAATCCTGTCAAATTGTTTTTCTTAAAGCGTTCTATGAACACCACCCGCTTGAGCCTCGGACGCGGGCGCTCTCAGCATCAGGTTTCTCGCTTACGTCGAACGGTAATGCTATTCGCGGGCCGCCTTCAGTCTTGGGGCTGTGTGGGCGGCCGCCCACCGGCGGGGGCCGTGTTCTTCCGCTTTTGCTCACGGCCTGCTTCCGTCAACTCTTTATTCGACCGCCCCCGGCTCGCCGACTCTTCACGGGGCGCACGCATCACGCTGCGCCCGGGGTTCAAACGTTACCGGCCATCATTGAGAATCGGCGATTTGGCGACGAAGATGATGAGCACAACCGCCGCCACGATGCTGACGCCGATGGCAACCTTCGCGCGGGTAGACAAATTGTTCCCTTTGCCGCGCGGCGCTTGCGGGACGTTGAGGAGCAGCGTGTTGCGTTCGGCTTTGGCATCGCGCACGAGTTTGCTCACCACAGTTTGTATCTGCTTATTCCGCTCCACCTCTGTTTTCGTCGGCGTGGCGGCTAAAGCCGCGCGGCCACCCATCGAGCAAATTACTAAAGCCACTAACGTGACGGATAAGTATCTCTTGCACATAGTCGTTCTCCTTAACAGTGGATCGAGTTTGCGCCCCGACCCGCATTTCGCCCACTTAGTTGGAGCGCATCGAACTCGAAGTCTGAGGCCGACGATGCATACTCACACTCAGACGAGTATCGTTCCCCTACTCGCCGACGAATAACTACCACGAGGCGGATGCGGCCCTAGAAGATGCGTCCGGGGCTATTATTTTTGGTGACTACCGCGATCACGACGATCACGGCAACCCGCTTGATGTTGCCGCCCACCGGCGGGGCCGTGTTCTTCCGCTTTTGCTCACGGCACATAGTTGATCTAGCAATTGACAGCCTCGCGCTCCGTCTCCGGTCTCAAAGGACGCGGCCGGGACCCGTCCCCTTGGCGATCACGATCACGGCGATGACCGCGACAGCGATGCCAACGCCGATGGCGACCTTCGCGCCGGTGGATAAATTGTTGCGGCGCGCGGGCGGCGCTTGCGGGACGGCGAGGAGCGGGGCGTTACGCTCGGCTCTGGTATCGTCCACGAGCTTGAGCAAGTTGGTCTTCAGTCGTTCCTTCCGCTGCTGCGCTTCCTTCTCTGCGGCTGTAGTGGCGGGAGTCGAGGCTAGAGCCGTGCCGCTGAAGGCGCAAACCATGACAGTGATGAGCGCGAGTGATAAGCATTTCTTGAACATGAGAATTTTCCTTTCAGGTGATCGAGCGCGCATTGCGGGCCTCGCCCTCTGGCAGCGTGTGGCCGGCGACAAAACGCCGATTAAGCGATCAGGCATTCTGCTGAAGTCCGTTTGCACGGCGGTTAAGGCCGGGGCGACGTGTCAGCACGTGGCCGATTTTGTTGAAGAGCGGGCGGCTGCCGGCGAGCCGGTCGCCGAGGAAGCGGCGCAGCGACAACAGCAACACGCCGCCCCGTGCGAGCGTCGCCTGTGAAGCGACGGCGCGCCAACGCCCATCGCGCTTCACCAGAATGTCCGTGTACTGGCACTGGCCTTGAAAGCTGAAGCCTTTGTAGCGCGCCTTGAACGTCGAACGCGCCGTGACGACAGCGGTCAGTCCATAAACCCGCACGCGGATGTCGCTGCTCTCGGTGTTTTCGATCACACACGCGCCGGAGCAGATATGCGCGATGTTCTCTCGCTTATCCGAAACCTCGCCTAACGGATCGATGAAGGTATATTCATCGGCAAGAATTTGTTCGAGCGCCGCCATGTCGCGCCGGACGTAAGCCACGCCCCAGTCGTACTCGAAGCGGCGCACTTCTTGTTCTAACAAGCCGGCGGGTGCGAGC
>JBOGOY010000827.1:0-2540 GCA_050748185.1 Pyrinomonadaceae bacterium | reverse complement strand
GGAACGCGCTCGTCATCGCCGAGGTGTCGCTCGCGGTCGTCCTGCTCGTCGGCGCGGGACTGCTCATCCGCAGCTTCTTCGAGTTGCAGAAAGTCAGTCCCGGCTTCCGCCCCGACGGCGTGCTCTCGATGCAGCTCTCTCTGCCGGCGAACAAGTATGCCGAAAGCCCACAGCGCGAACAGTTCGTCCGCCTGATCCTCGAACAAGTCAAAGCGCTGCCGGGCGTCAAGTCGGCGGGCGTCGTCACCGTGCTGCCGATGAGCGGCAGCCAGCAGAGTGGGAGCTTCACCATCGAGGGCCGGCAACTCGCGTTGAATGAGTCTCCGCCGCACGGTGACCGCTGGCGCGCCTCGCCCGACTACTTCGAGACGTTAAACATCCAACTCGTCCGCGGGCGTCTCTTCACCGCGCGCGACGCGGCGGACGCGCCCGGCGTGGCCCTCGTGGACGAGGCGCTGGCGAGAAAATACTGGCCGGGCGAAGACCCCGTCGGCAAGCGCCTCTCGTTCGAGGGCGGGCAACAGAATCGGCGCTGGCGCGAGGTGATCGGCGTCGTCGGCCATGTCAAAGCAACCGGGCTCGAAGGCGAGTCGCGCGCGCAGTATTACGTGCCTTACGCGCAATCGCCGCAGAACAACGTCTTCCTCGCCGTCCGCGCCGAAGGCAGTGAGCCCGCGTCGCTCGCCCCGGCGGTGCGTAACGCCATCCGCACGATTGACGCGGACCTGCCCGTCTACCGCGTGACGACGTTGGAGCGGCTCGTCTCCGACTCGCTCGCGCAGCGACGCTTCGCGATGTTTCTCTTCGGCGTCTTCGCGTTCGTCGCGCTTCTCCTCGCGGTCGTCGGCCTCTACGGCGTGTTGAGCTATACGGTCTTGCAGCGCACGCACGAGATCGGTCTCCGCATGGCGCTCGGCGCGCAGGGCCGAGACATCCTCCGTATGATCGTCGGCCAAGGCGTGGGCCTCGTCGCGGTCGGCCTCGCCCTCGGCCTCGCCGGGGCCTTCGCGCTCACGCGACTAATGACCGGCCTGCTCTACGGCGTCTCGGCCACGGACCCGCTCACCTACGCCGGCATCGCGCTCCTACTCGCTACGGTCGCGCTGCTTGCCGCCTACATCCCGGCGCGCCGCGCCACGCGCGTGGACCCGATGGAGGCGTTGAGATACGAGTAAAGCAGGGGCCGGGTGTCGGGGGCTGGGAGCCGGTAAATAAACTCCTCGCCTCTGGACGGGTTATAGAGGGCACACGCCGAAGCGGATCAGGGGATGGTAAAACTAAGGCCTTGACCGGCCCCCGACACCCGGCCCCCTCGACATGAGGTGAACGATGAAGACGCTCTGGCAGGACGTGCGATACGGGCTGCGAACGATGTCGCGGCAGCCGGGGTTCGCGGTGGTCGCGGTCGTCACACTCGCCTTAGGCGTGGGCGCGAATACGGCCATCTTCTCGGTCGTCAACGGCGTGTTGCTGCGCCCGCTGCCCTACCCGGAATCGGAACGCCTGTTAACGTCGCGCAGTAACGTGTCGCTGCTGAACATGAATGACCTCAAGGCGCAAAGCCAGAGCTTTGAGGTGATAAGCGGTTCGACGCTTCAAGCGCTGGACTTCACGGGCGGGAGCGAGCCGCTGCAAGTCGAGGCGGCGCTCGTCTCGGCAGACTATTTCAAGGCGCTCGGCGCGCAGCCGCAAGTCGGAAGGCTCCTCCTGCCGGAAGAAGACCGGATGGACGGCGAGCGCGTCGTCGTCCTCGGTCACGGCTTCTGGCAGCGGCAGCTCGGCGGCGTTGACATCGACATTCTCAAAACCATTCCCTTGAGCGGTCAGACTTACACGATCGTCGGCGTCCTGCCGCCGACGTTTGCGCCGCCCGTCGGCAACCCCGAAGTTTTCGCGCCGCTGCAGGTCGTCAACGCGCCGGCGGCCAAGTTCCGCGGGGTCCACTTCCTCCGCACCTTTTGGCGTCTCAAACCGGGCGTCAGCCCCGCACAGGCGCAGGCCGAGTTGGACGGAATCGCGCAACGCCTCGAACAGCAGTACCCGGACGAAAACCGTGGACGACGCTTTCGGCTGATGCCGCTGCAAGAGTATCTGGTCGGCGACGTGCGACCGGCGCTGCTCGTCTTGTTCGGCGCGGTCGGGCTGGTGTTGCTGATCGCGTGCGCCAACTTTGCCAACCTGTTGCTGTCGCGCGCCTCTACACGCCGGCAGGAGATCGCCGTCCGCGCCGCTCTGGGGGCCGGTCGCTGGCGCTTGATCAGACAACTGTTGACCGAGAGCGTGTTGCTTTCTCTACTCGGCGGCGCGGGCGGTCTGCTCCTCGCGTGGTGGGGCATCGATTTGTTGCTGGCGTTCGAGCCGGCCGGTCTGCCGCGCCTCGAAGACATCGGCGTTGACGGCCGTGTGCTGGCGTTCTCGCTCGTCGTGTCCATGCTGACCGGCCTCGTTTTCGGTCTGGCCCCGGCGTGGAAGGCTTCGCGTGTGGAACTACAAGAGGCTTTGAAAGAAGGCGGTCGCGGCGGAGGCGCGGGCGTTATACG
>JBOGOY010000826.1:0-2541 GCA_050748185.1 Pyrinomonadaceae bacterium | reverse complement strand
CACTCTGGCGAGGTTGGCAGAGGCTACAAGACTTAGCTTGGGGCTTACAGATGAAGACCTGAAAATGTGGGTAATGACAAGCTCTTCAAAGCCGGTTTAGAACGGGCCTCAACTTGCATCGCGTCAGCGACGACTGAGACGGGTTCACACGCCGCTGACGGACATCATGGAAGCGCTATCCCCGACGTTGAAACGCCGGGCGCAGTTCAATCGCATGACCGGTAAGTTCGACCGTCCGCCGCGCTCGCCGTCTCGCTCGTGGCGGCATCAGCGCTATCGCAAACGGCTGCTGGCTTAGCCTAATCCCATGGCGCTACCACAGGCGGTCCTGACCCGTTATCTTCCAATGCGTTACGGTTTAATCGCAGGCAATGGCAGGTTTCCGTTCCTTGTGCTTGAAGGGGCTCGAAAGGCGGGCGTGTCTCTGGCGATTGCCGCGATTCGCGAGGAGACCGATCCGGCGATTGAAAGTGAGGCGGTCGCCGCGGGCGGCAGCGTCGTATGGGTCGGCATCGGGCAACTAGGCAAGCTGATCCGCTTCTTCAAACGCGAGGGCGTCGAGCGCGCGATCATGGCTGGGCAGGTGAAGCACGTGCAGATCTTCAGCGGTGCGCTGCCCGACGTGCGGATGCTCAAGATGCTGCTTTCTTTGCCGCGGCGCAACACCGATGCGCTCATCGGCGGCGTGGCGGCGGAACTGGCGGGCGAGGGTATCGAGTTGATCGACTCGACCTATTTTCTCCAAGATCACATGCCGGCCGAAGGGACGCTCACCAGACGCTCCCCCGACGCACGCGAGCGCGGCGACATCGAGTATGGGCTCGAAGTAGCGCATGAAATAGCGCGGCTCGATCTGGGCCAGACCATCGTCGTGCGCGCGCGAGCCTGCGTGGCCGTCGAGGCGATGGAAGGAACTGACGCCGCCGTCCGCCGGGCAGGCCAACTGGCGCGCGGCCGGCTGACGGTCGTCAAAGTCGCCAAGCCGAATCAGGATATGCGGTTTGATGTGCCGGTGGTGGGCGTCCCCACCGTGGAGACGATGATCGAAGCGGGCGCCACCTGCCTTAGCCTGACCGCCGGCAAAACTCTCATGTTCGACCGCGCAGAGATGCTCAGGCTGGCCGACAAACATAAGATCACCGTTGTCGCTACCTCACCAGTCTTTTGAAAGTCTCGGACTTCCCCGAAGGGGATGAATTCAATAGCGTCGGGCACCGCCCGACGAACCTATGTATGCTCGTCTCGACCCTGAAAGGGTCGGATACCGCCATGCCGGTCCGACCCTTTCAGGGTCGGGGCAGCAAGGGCGGCTTAACGTCGGGCGTTGCCCGACGCTATTGAATTAGTCGCTTTCAGCGACCACAGACTCTTTACACGGATTTTTAAGGCAGAGATTATAACCCGTCACAAAGGCGTGTCTTAATTCCGTTGGTCCAGCACAGTTTCTTCAAGATCGAGATATTTTCTTGTCGGCTCAAGGAAATTTCCTCAAGGTATCACTGGCATTATCCCGCCTGACTCGGGGATACAGTAAGCGTTGACAAGGGGGAATAAGAAACGGCCCTTGAGAGTTTTGGGGGAATCTCTCAAGGGCTATTTCTTTGTCTGCCTGTCGGTAGGGGCCACGCCGTTCTAGCGACCTTAGTTGGCCGGTGGGGTTTGCTGGGCGGCCGTCGTTGCCGTCGTCGCCCGCGGGTCGTAGGGCGTGGCGAGGAACTGCTTGGCGATCTTCTGCGCGTCGTCGTAGTTAATGCCGCTCTCCACGGCCTTATTGTACTCGGTGGTCGCGCGCGCGCGGTCGCCCTTGGCGTCGTAAGCGTTGCCCATCTTGATCCGGCCCCAGACTTCGATCCACGAAGGCTTCAAGTTCCCGTCCAGCGCCGCCTTGAAACTGTCGATCGCCGGATCGTAGTTGCGCTGCTCCAAGTAGATCAAACCCAGATTGTAGTAAATCCAAGAGTTCGACTTGTCGAGCTTGAGCGCCTCTTCGAGTTGACGTTGGGCCTCGGCGTACTGGCCTTCGCGGTAAAGTTCGATGCCGCGCCGCGCCACAATCGAGACGCGCAGGTCTTCCGACAGCCGCAGGATTTTGTTGTTCGGATCGACGATCACTTCCAAGGGCGAGCCCGCCGACTCGAAATCGAAGTCCTCACTCTTGTCCTGAATCAAAAGCGTCGTCACTTGATTGCCGGTGTCGCCTTCGGAGCGAAGCGCGACCTCGACCGGCATCCGCAGGCCCTCGAAATTCTGTTTCACGGTGCCGCGCGTGCGGAACTTGCCGGCGCGGGTGCGGATGATTTGGTAGTCAACCGCGAACTCGGGGACGCCCGTGCCCTCAACCCAGCGCGCGAAGAAGTAACGCATGTTCTCGCCCGCGACCTGCGAGGCGAGCGTCTCGAAGTTGTCGATTGAGGCGCTCTTGCCGCGATACTGTTCGAGGAACTGGCGCAGCAACTGATCGAACCGCTGGTTGCCGAGCGAGCCGCGCAACATCCTGAAGACCATCGCGCCTTTGTAAATGACGATCGACTGATACTGTGG
>JBOGOY010000825.1:0-2544 GCA_050748185.1 Pyrinomonadaceae bacterium | reverse complement strand
GGTCAGACAATGCTGACCTCTGACCTCTGACCTCTGACCTCTGTTTTTATGTCTGACGCACAAGTTCTCACCCTTATCCAGCGTGCGCTGGAAACCCTGATGTGGATTACGGGTCCGATGCTGGCGGTGGCGATCGTGGTCGGCGTCGTCGTTAGCCTCGTGCAGACGCTCACCTCCATCCAAGATCAGACCTTCTCTTTCGCGCCGCGCGTCGTCGCGATGTTCGTCGTCTTCCTCATCAGCTTCCCGTGGGTCTTGCGCGTCCTCGTCACCTTCACCACCGCGCTCTTCGGCGACTTCCGGCCGTACATCAAATAGTAGCCAGTAGCCAGTAGCCAGCATGAGGACAAATGCTTTGCTACTGGCTACTGGCTACTGGCTACTGGCTACTGGTTACTGGCTACTTACGATGGATTCTCTCGTCATCCCACTCCGCCCGGCGCTGGTGTTCGCGGTCGTGCTGGCGCGCGTCGGGGGCTTGGTGACGTTCGCGCCGTTCTGGAGCCACCGGGCGGCGAGCCCGCGCGTGCGCGTAGTGCTGGCGTTCGCGCTCTCGCTGGCGCTGCTGCCGGCGGTGCAGGATTCAATTCCCACGCCGCCCTTGAACGTCGTCGGGCTGGCACTGGTGCTGGCGGGCGAGTTACTGATCGGGCTGGCGCTCGGGTTCGTGGGGAGGCTCGTCTTCAGCGCGCTGGAAACAGCGGCCTTCGTCTTGGGCGCGCAGATCGGGTTCGCGCTCGCGGCGACGATCGATCCTTCGACGCGCGCGCAGACGACCGCGCTCGGAACCATCGCGCAGATGCTGGGGCTCGCGCTGCTGCTCTCAATGGACGGCCACCATTGGCTGCTCGCCGCGACCGTTAAGAGTTTTCAGACGACCGCGCCGGGCGCTTTCGCCGTCACGCCGCAACTCGCCGAGCTGGTGCTCAAGCTGTCGGCGCAAGCGCTAGCCGTCGGTGTGGCGCTCGCGGCTCCGGCGATCATCGTGTTGCTGGTCGTCGAGTTGGCCCTCGCCATCGCCGGCCGCGCCGCGCCGCAGTTGCAGATCATGGTGCTCGGATTCCCCATCAAGATCGCCGCCGGGCTGTGGCTCACGGGCGCGTCTCTCTATTTTTTGCCCGGCGCGGTGCGCGCCACACTCTCGACGCTGCGCGACGCACTCGCGCAGGCGCTCGCGGCAATGTGAGCGGATGGCTTCAGAGCGCACGGAAAAAGCTACTCCCAAACGTCGCGAAGACGCGCGGCGCAAAGGTCAGATCGCGCGGCGGCCGGAACTTGCGGCGGTCGCGGGCTTCCTCGCCGCGCTGTTGACGCTGCGCGCGACGGGCGTCTCGCTGGCCGAGCGCGCTCAGACCCTCTTCGTGAATCTGGCCGCGCAGGTCAACACCGCCGGCGAGTTGACGCCCGCCGCCGCGCACGACTTGTTGATCGACGCGGGGGCCAATCTGGCGCTGCTCACGCTGCCGGTCATCTGCGCGGCGATGGCGGCGGGACTGGCGGCCAACTTCGCGCAGGGCGGCTTCACTTGGAACCCGAGCGTGCTCGCGCCCCGCGCCGACAGGTTCAACCCGGTGGCGAACCTGAAGCGCGTCTTTGGGACTCAGGGACCGGTCGAACTAGTCAAGAGCTTTCTCAAGCTGGGTGGGATCGCTGGCATCTGTTACGGGTTAGTGACGCGGATCGTCGGTGAGGCTCCGGCGATGGTCGGATTGCCCGCCGCCACGACTGCCGCGACCGTCGGGAACTTGCTCTACGAGACTTCGTGGCGCGCCGGCGGCGCATTGATGCTGGTTGCCGCCGCCGACTACGCCTACGGGTGGTACCAACACGAGAAGTCTCTGCGGATGACGAAGCAGGAGATTCGTGACGAGTACAAACAACAGGAAGGCGATCCGCTCGTCAAGTCGCAGCGCCGCCGCGCGGGGCGGGCGCTCACGCAGCAGCGACTAGCGCGCGAGGTGCCGACGGCGGATGTCGTCGTCACCAACCCGACCCACTTTGCCGTCGCGCTCCGCTATGATCGCGAGCGCGATTCGGCGCCCGTCGTCGTTGCCAAAGGGGCGGACTACATGGCCCAGCGCATCCGCAAGCTCGCCTTTGAGCACGACGTACTGGTGATCGAAAACCCGCCGCTCGCCCGCGCCCTGTATCGCTCGGTCGAGCCCGGCCACGTCATTCCTTCCGACTTGTTCCGCGCCGTGGCCGAACTGCTCGCTTACGTCTACCACCGTCGCCGCGCGACGTAGTAACTCAAACTGAATCCTGAGTTGAAAACACGCTCTCTGAAGAGCTTGAACGTGTAAGGGACAAAGGTGCGCCTCGCCGGGAGCGCAGGCATCCCTGCCTGCATTGAGCGCGCGAGCGCGAATAAGTGGCGTTCGTGACCGTCGGAACTTGAGTGTGGGCAGAAGTCAGTTAGCTCGCTTGGGCGAGCTTGGCAGGCCGTAGATGCCTGCGCTCCCGGCGGCAGCCGAGTTGTTACGGCGTAGCCCCGCGGAAGTGTACCGGCAGACAGTAGCTCAAGTGGTTAACTCACTCCTTAGG
>JBOGOY010000824.1:0-2544 GCA_050748185.1 Pyrinomonadaceae bacterium | reverse complement strand
GAGATTCAGAGAGAGCTTTTGGGATGACGAAAACAGACGAACCGGCGAGCTTCGATGTTCGCTCGGCGAGAGACATGGCGCGGCGCGTCATCGAACATCACTTCGGAACCAAACCAAAGCGGATCGTGCATCAGGCGAGCGGGCTCAGTAATTTTGTGTTCCTCGTCCACCACGCCGAAGGAGAGTTCATCGTCCGCATCTCTCCCGAGCCCGCCAAGCTCAACGCCTTCATCAAGGAGCAGTGGGCGGTCGCGCAGGCACGGGCGGCCGGGGTGCCGACTTCGGAGATTCTCGAAGTCGGTAACGAAGTCATCCCGTACCCCTTCATGGTTTCCCAACGGGTGCGCGGGCACGAAGCCACGCGCCATCCCGAGCGGCTCTCGATCCTGCGCGAGATGGGCCGCTACGCCGCGCTCATCAACTCGATCCCGACGGCCGGCTTCGGAAGCGTCTTCGACTGGTCGAACAATCAACTCTCGCGGAATGAGACGTGGGACGATTTCCTCCACAAGGAACTCAGGCTTGAAGCCCGGCTCGAACTATTGCGACGGCACCGGATGCTGTCGCCGCAAAAGCTCAAAGAGCTAAGTTCGAGCTTGGAAGGCGCGGCGGGCAGGAAGTTAAAACCTGCCTTGAATCACGGCGACCTGCGACTGAAAAATGTGATGGTGGACGAACGCGGCGCGATCACCGCGATCATTGATTGGGAGGACTGCGTGTCAAGCATTGCGCCTCAATGGGAACTGTCGGTGGCGTTGCACGACCTGTCAATTGACGAGAAGCAGGAGTTCCTGCAAGGCTACGGATTACCCGACAAGAAGGCGACTGAGATTGCCCCCGTCGTCAAAGCATTGAACCTCATCAACTATGCGCCTTACGTCGAGCAACTGGCCGAAGCGGGCAACGCGGCGCAGATCGAGAGGTACCGGACGCGGCTCAGTGGCGCGCTTGATCTGTACTCACTTTGAGTTGTGTGCGATACGGCGCTGAGAGTGTCGGTAGAGACGCCGCCGCATCGCGAGCAATAGCGCGATGGGATTAAGTTAAGGTCTTCTGTTTTGCGGCTTCGGCCGCCTGATGTGCGGAAAGGCTGTGCCTTTCCGTTAAGTCGCCTTTTAATTTCCTCGCGGCTCTGCCGCCGCTGTTCTTAACTTAATCCCATTGCGCGATAGCGAGCGGGTGCAAGGAGTAAAGGAGTAGTACGGCACTCTCCTCAGATTGAGCCACTACCCATTATTCATCTCCCCCGTCTGTCTGTGAGGCCATCTCTGACCGCGAGGCACGTCCGTCTTTCAATCCGACGACTTCGTAGAGGGCGTGCGCGCCGCTCTTACCTTTCAGACTGACCTCGGCACACTCTCGGCCGACCGTGATGAAATCCTTCACTTCGTAGTAAGTGTCTTCCGAGATCAGAAACTTCGTGCCTGCCTCCTTGTTCGCCGCCTCGACGCGGCTGGCAAAGTTCACCGCGTCGCCGATCGCCGTCAGACGCTTGGTCCCGGCCGCCCCGACGGTCCCCACCACGGCCTCGCCGTAATGCACCCCGACGCCGATTTGAAAACTCATGTCGTACACCGACTCGAAATCAGGCCGCAGGCTCTCGACTTCATCCAGCATCCCGAGGCCCGCCTCGACGGCCCGCCGCGCGGCGTCCCCCGCATCGTCCACGCCGAAGACTGCCATCAAGCCATCGCCCATGTAGTTGTCGATGTAGCCGCCACAACGGGAAATCACTTTGCCCATCCGGTGGAAATACCGGTTCAAGACGTAGATCACGTCGTAAGGCGGCAGCCTTTCGGCGAAGGACGTAAAGTTCCGGATGTCCGCGAAGAGGATGGCGATCAGTTTCTCCTCACCGACCGAGGCAGTCCCCGTCATCAGGCGCTTGGTCAGTTCGACGTCGTCGGCGTCGAGCACCAACCGCCGCAGGCTCACGTCGCCGCTGACGCGGGTCTGGCAGGCCAGCCTGATCTCCGGCGCGAAATGCAGCCTTTGCGCCAACGCCTGTTCGGGCGGCGTGCGCGGCGCGCAGTGTTCGAGGCCGTCCGTGATCGAGACGCGGCAGGTCGAGCAGCGGGCCTTCCCGCCACAGGCGTGCGCGTGCGGAAGCCCCGCCGTCAGCGAGACGCCGAGGACGAGTTCCGTCTCTAACGCTTCAACATCCACGTCGTCCGGCTCAAAGTGTATGTGTGGCATCGTCCGTTACTTGCCTTTCCGGTTCAGTGGTGGCTCAATCAGAGGAAACCAAGAGCAGCCGCGGATGAGAGGCGGATTAACGCAGATTAGAAAGTCATTTGAATTTAATCCGCGTCGATCCGCCTCTCATCCGCAACTCTTCTCCCGTGCTTGACTCACTACCCTCAGTTAAACAGCTCGTCGAGCGCCTCTTCGACCGAGCGCACGCCGACGACGCGCAGGCCCAACAGCCTTTGCAGCCCCTCGGCGTTCGACGCCGGCATGATCAGTTTCTTGAAGCCGAGGGCCTGCGCCTCGCGCGCGCGCGCCTGCGCCTGCATCGCCCCGCGCACCTCGCCCGTCAAACCC
>JBOGOY010000823.1:0-2547 GCA_050748185.1 Pyrinomonadaceae bacterium | reverse complement strand
TGCGGCCGTCAAGGGCAACTGTCCGCCTCTCCTTAGTGACATCGCCACTCGACACAGTACCGCGAGCGTTAGCGAGCGGCTTCAGGTGGCCCGAGCATTATCCCGGATGGGACCACTACCAAATTCAGATGTCCACCCAAGACACCGGTAATACTTTCATCGGCCGGCCCGCGCCGCGCAAGGAAGGGCGCGCGAAGGTGACGGGCGCGGCGCGCTACGTGGATGACATCTCCATGCCGGGGATGCTCTATGGCGTGACCGTCCGCAGCCCTGTGGCGCGCGGCCGTCTGTTGGGCGTCGAGTTTGGCGCAGGTGTGCCGTGGGAAGAGTTTGTGATCGTCACGGCCGCGGACATTCCGGGCGAGAACGCCGTCGCGCTCATCCTGCTGGACCAACCGTATCTCGTGTCAGAGTTCGTTAACCACCCCGAAGAGCCCGTCTTGCTGCTGGCTCACCCGGACAAGTATCTGCTCGAAGAGGCGCGCCGCCTCGTGCGCCTCGACATCGAAGAGTTGCCGCCAGTCTTCACGCTCGAAGAGTCTCTGGCGAAGCAGGAGATTATCTGGGGCGAGGACAACGTCTTTAAGTCGTACCTCGTCGAGAAAGGTAACGTCGATGACGTGTGGGCGCGTGCGGCGCACGTCGTCGAGGGCGAATACCGGACGGGCGCGCAGGAGCAACTCTACATCGAACCGAACGGCGTGATCGCGCAAGCCAACACGGCCGCGGAGGGCGTCACCGTCTGGGGCTCGATGCAGTGTCCTTACTACGTCCACAAGGCGCTGTGTAAACTGTTCGCGCTGCCGGAAGAGCGCGTGCGCGTGGTGCAGACCGAGACGGGCGGGGGCTTTGGCGGCAAGGAGGAATACCCCTCGATGATCGCGGGCCACGCGGCGCTGCTGGCGTGGAAATCCGGCCGGCCGGTGAAGATGATCTATGACCGAGCCGAGGACATGGCCGCGACGACCAAGCGCCACCCCTCGCGCACGCGCCACCGCACGGCCGTCGATGAGCAGGGGAAACTCCTCGCGTTGGAGATCGATTTTGTGATCGACGGCGGAGCCTACGCGACGCTCTCAGCAGTCGTCCTCTCGCGCGGCACGATCCACGCCGCCGGCCCGTACAACTGCCCAAACGTTCGTATCCGCAGCCGCGCAGTGGCGACCAACGTCCCACCACACGGCGCGTTTCGCGGCTTCGGCGCGCCGCAGAGCATCTTCGCGCTCGAACGTCATATGGACCAAGTCGCGAAGGTTTGCGGCTTGAGCCCCGTAGAGTTTCGCCGGCGCAACTTCCTGCGCGAAGGCGACACAACCGCGACCGGGCAACTCGTGCGCGAACAGGTCGAGATGGGCCAGTTGCTCAATCGCGCGTTGGAACTGTCGGACTATCAACAGAAGCGCGAGCGGTTCACGCGCGAGAACGCCGGCCGCAAGCAGAAGAAGGGCATCGGCTTTGCTACGTTCATGCACGGCGCGGGCTTCACCGGCTCGGGCGAGGTCTATCTGCAATCCGTGGTCGGCGCAGAGGCCACGCCGGAAGGCCGCGTGCGGATTCTCGCGGCGAGCACGGAGATCGGGCAGGGGACCAATACCATCTTCGCGCAGATCGCGGCCGAAGCTCTGCGGATCGATTACGACCTGATCGAGTTGGCGCAGCCCGACACCGGTAACGTCCCGAACAGCGGCCCGACCGTCGCCTCGCGCACCTGCATGATTGTCGGCAAACTGGTCGAGTCGGCTGCCCTCGGCCTGAAACAGACGCTCATCGGAAGCGGGCTGCTCGGCGAAGCATACACGCCCGCCGAGTTTCAGACGGCTTGCCGCGAACACCTCTCGAAATTTGGTCCCCTGAAATCCTTCAGCCGCTATCAGTCGCCGCCCGGCGTCGCGTGGGACGACGAAAAATACAGGGGCGACGCCTACGGCGCTTATGCATGGGCCGTCTATGTCGCCGAGGTAACGGTGGACGCGGTAACTTACGAGGCCCGCGTGGACGATTTCGTTGCCCTTCAGGAAGTAGGGAAAGTGATCCATCCGGTCCTCGCCGCCGGACAGATCGAAGGCGGCGTCGCGCAAGGGATCGGCTTCGCGCTGTATGAGAACGTCGTCTGGCAGAAAGGGCGGATGGCGAACGGCCAGATGACCAACTACATCATGCCGACCGCCGCCGACATCCCGCCGATCCGCGTCTTCTTCGAGGAACGCCCCTACGCCCACGGCCCCGGCGGCGCGAAAGGCATCGGCGAACTCCCGATGGACGGCCCGGCCCCGGCCATTCTGAACGCGATTGAAAACGCGACCGGCGTCGGCTTCAACGAAGCGCCGCTGATGCCAGAGATGATGATCGAAGGGCTGTCTGCGGAGATATAAATGCTTCTTCTCGAAGTTATTATTGCGGCTCCGCCGCCCAGATGTGCGGAAAGGCTGTGCCTTTCCGGCGCAGCACTTCTTTACTTCCCGCGAGAGGCTGCGCCTCGACCGTCGGCTTCGAGGCGGAGCCTCTTCGCCAAATAGAACTCTGTGCTACGGAAGGGCAGAGCCCTTC
>JBOGOY010000822.1:0-2548 GCA_050748185.1 Pyrinomonadaceae bacterium | reverse complement strand
GCGCGTGACCGACACGCACGCCGAAGAGTCGCAGGTCAGTTGGTCCCCGGACAGCCGCCGCCTCGTCTATGTCTCCGCGCGCGAGGGCGTGCCGCATTTGTTCCTCTACGAGTTTGCGAGCAACGCCGAGACGAGGCTGACGAACGACACGGCGCGCGCCGACGCCAGTCCGCGCTTCTCGCCCGACGGCAAGCTCGTCGCCTTCGAGCGCGACGCACGCGAGTTGCGCGTCGTCGCGCCCGACACGAAGCAAGAGCGCCTGCTCGCGTCGGGTAGCTTCGACCGGCAGCCGATCGGCGCGGACGTGCCGTTCGTCTGGTCCCCGGACAGCCGCCACGTCGCGTTCATGCCGGTCACGGGCCGGCTCTTCCGCAACGTCCACGTCGTCGCGGCCGAGGGCGGCGAGGCGAAACAGATCTCCTTTCTCGCGAACGTCGGCAGCAACGCCATCTCTTGGAGCCCCGACGGGACGTTCATTCTCTTCAACACGGGACAGCGCACCGAGAGCGGACAACTGGCCCGCGTCGATCTGGTCCCCCGGACGCCGAAGTTCCGCGAGGATCAGTTCCGCGATCTGTTCCGCGAAGAGACGCCGCGCAGCCTCACCCCGTCGCAGCGCGAAGACAACAACCGGCCCTCGGCGACGCCTCAGCCCGCGCCGTCGTCGCCGGCCGCCTCTCCGTCTCCGACGCCCTCCGCTTCGCCGTCGTCCACGGACGAAAAGAAGAAGCCGGAAGCGAAGCGAGTCGAGATCACTTTTGAAGGCATCCGCCAGCGCCTGAGCCTGCTACCGGTCGGGGTTGACGTGAACTACCTGAACGTGAGCCCTGATGGCAAGTGGGTGGCGTTGATCGCCGCCGCGGCGGGGCAGCAGAATCTGTACGTCTATTCGCTCGACGAACTGGCGCGCGAGCCGGCGGTCGCCAAACAGTTGACCTCGACGGCCGGGGGCAAGGGTCTCGCGCAGTTCTCGCCCGACAGCAAGGAGATTTTCTATCTTGAACAGGGGCGCATCGGCGTCGTCAACCTTGAAGGGCGCGCCCGCCCGCTTGCGGTCGTCGCCGAAATGGACGTGGATTTCGCGCAGGAGAAGATGGAGGTCTTCGCGCAGGCGTGGTCCTACCTGCGCGATCATTTTTACGATCCGGGCTACCACGGCGTCGATTGGCAGCGGGTGCGCGCCGAATACGCGCCGCTCGTCGCGGGCGCGCGCACGCCCGACGAGATGCGCCGGCTGCTGCAACTGATGGTCGGCGAGTTGAACGCTTCGCATCTCGGCGTCGGCGGGCCGCAGGGCGGCGGCGCTCCTTCGACCGGGCGGTTGGGCCTGCGCTTCGACCGCGCGGAATACGAGCGTGCGGGGCGGCTCCGCGTGACGGAAGTGATCTCTTTGAGCCCCGCCGCGCTGGCGAAAGAGATCAAGGCGGGCGACTATCTGTTGGCGGTGGATGGTAGGCAAGTGGACGCGCGCACGAACCTCGACGAGTTGCTGAGTTACAAGGTCAACCGCCGCGTGAGCCTGTCGGTGGCCGCTTCGCCGGACGGCGCGGGCAAGCGCGAGGTGGTGGTGCGGCCCGTCAGCGCCGGGACCGAGAAGGGATTGATGTACCGCCAGTGGGTCGAGGACAACCGCGCCTACGTCGCGCGCCAGAGCGGCGGCCGGCTCGGCTACGTCCACATGTTCGACATGAGTTCGGCCTCGCTGGCGCAACTCTACGTGGACCTCGACGCCGAGAACCACGCGCGCGAAGGCGTCGTCGTGGACGTGCGTAACAACAACGGCGGCTTCGTCAACGTCTATGCGATCGACGTGCTCGCGCGGCGCGGCTATCTGACGATGACGCTGCGCGGCAACGGCCCCGCCCCGGCGCGCACCGTGCTCGGCCAGCGCTCGCTCGAACTCCCGACCGTCCTCGTCACTAACCAGCACTCTCTCTCCGATGCCGAAGACTTCGCTGAAGGCTACCGCACGCTGCGGCTCGGCAAGGTCGTCGGCGAGCCGACCTCCGGCTGGATCATCTACACGTGGAACCAGCCGCTCATCGACGGTTCGGTGGTCCGCCTGCCGCGCATGAAGATCACAGATGGCAAAGGGGAGAACATGGAGCGCAACCCGCGACCGGTAGACGTGCCGGTGACACGCCCCGTGGGCGAAACCTACGCGGCCAAAGACTCGCAACTCGACGCCGCCGTGCGCGAACTGGTTGGGCAGTTGGGCGGCGGGGCGAAGCAATGAGATGTCAGAGTTAAGGCTCAACAAAGTATTGGGAGTGTTAGCGACCGGGTGACAACTCGATGCAATCAAACGGGACTAAATCAGCCCTGATGAGATTGGTACACGGACAAAGCTATCCACGAATTCACACGAAACGACACGAAGCCGAACACACGACATTCGTTAGGTTTTCGTGCTGTTTCGTGTGAATTCGTGGATGCTGCTTTTCCGCCTGTCCCAATCTTTTAAGTCCCGATTTAGATGACGACAACGTTCGATGCTCTTGCCCTGAAAGGGCGAGATTCAATAGCCGGTGGCAAGTGAGGCGACAGC
>JBOGOY010000821.1:0-2549 GCA_050748185.1 Pyrinomonadaceae bacterium | reverse complement strand
CGCAGCGCGGCCTGAAACAGATGGAGCATAGCTACGACGTTTTAGCGATGGGGCGCAGTTCGATCGATCTCTACGCCAACGAGATCGGCGCGCCTTTCACGGAGATCAAGAGTTTCTCGGCCTACGTCGGCGGCTCGCCGACGAACATCTGCGTCGGCGCGCGCCGGCTCGGTTTGCGAACCGCGCTCCTGACCGCTGTCGGCGAAGACTTGGTCGGCGATTTCGTGCTCAACTTTCTCGGGCGTGAAGGAATCGCCGTCGAGTTCAGCCCCCGCAAGGCGGGACGGCGCACGAGCGCTTTCATGCTCGCCATCCAGCCGCCCGACAAGTTCTCAATCGTGCCCTACCGCGACAACTGCGCCGATCTCGAATTGACTACGGACGACGTGCGAGCCGCGCCCGTCGCCGCGAGCCGCGCGCTCTTGGTTACGGGTTCCGGCCTCAGCCGACAACCGAGCCGCGACGCGACCCTGTTCGCGGCCGAGAGCGCGCGCGACAGCGGCAACCGCGTCGTCCTCGACCTCGACGTGCGCGCCGAACTCTGGCCGGACATGCGCGCCTACGCCGCCTACGTCCGCGCGATCCTGCCGCTCACGGATGTCATCATCGGCACGGTCGAAGAGGTCGCGGCAGCCAGCACGCGAGAGGGCACGGAAGCGAGCCCGGAGGCGGCGGCCGAGTCGCCGGACATTTTCGGCGGCGCACTCCGAGCCGGTGTTGATGAGTTGCTCGCCGCGGGGTCGTCGTCGGCGGCGCTCGTCGTCAAGCGCGGCGCGCGGAGCACTGTCGTCTTCCTGCCCGGCGGCGAGACGATCGAGGCCGCGACGTTCCCCGTCGAGGTGCTGAACGTTCTAGGCGCGGGAGACGCCTTCGCGGGCGGCTTTCTCTACGGCTATCTGAAAGGTTGGGACTGGCAGCAGTCGGCGCGGATGGGAAATGCCTGCGGCGCAATTGTCGTGACACGCCACGGCTGCGCCAACTTCATGCCCTACGAGCAAGAGGCGCTGGCATTCATACAGGAAAGAGGAGGGTTTTAAAGTTTGTCATTCGACTATCAGAAGTTTCTTCCGTCGGCGGTGCTGGAACAAGTTACCGAGTTGCGTGTGAGCGACCCGGAACTCCCGCTGCGCGTGGCGCGCGAGAGAAAGCGCCGCGAACGGCTCGCCCCCACAGGCAAGCTCAACATACTGGCTTCCGACCATCCGGCGCGTCGCGTGGTGCGCGTCGGCGACGATCCGTTCCGCATGGCGAACCGGCAGGAGTATCTGGCGCGCACGCTGCGCGTCTTGCAGAGCGACGTGGTGGACGGCGTGCTCGCCACGATGGACATCATCGAAGACCTGCTCGTCATCCACGAATTGATGAAGCGCGCTGGCGGCGCGGCTTTCCTCGACGACAAATTGCTCATCGCGAGTCTCAATCGGGCCGGGCTGTTGGGGAGCAGTTGGGAGATCGACGATCCGTTGAGCGGCCCGACGCCCGCCGCGTGCGCCGAGTGGGGTCTGGACGGCACGAAAGTTTTGCTGCGCCTGTGCGACGCCGAGCCGGACTCGCTCAAAACTCTGCTCGCCACCGTTCGCGCCATCTCGGAACAGAACGCGCTCCAGCTTCCGATGTTTCTCGAATCGCTGCCCGTCGCTAAAGTCGAAGGGGGCTACAAGATTATCAAGACGGCGGAGGAACTGACCCGGACGGCGGGCGCGGCGGCGGCGCTCGGCGACAGCAGCCGCTATCTCTGGCTGAAACTGCCTTACTGCGAGAACTACGAGATGGTTGCGCGCGCGACGACGCTGCCGATCCTGCTTTTGGGCGGCGATCCGGTCGGCGACGTGCGGCCTTTCCTCGGCGAACTCGTCGCCGGACTCAAGGCCGGGTCGAACGTGCGCGGCGCGCTCGTCGGGCGCAACGTCCTCTTCCCCGGCGACGGCGATCCGCTGGCGGCGGCCGAAGCCGCGGGCGGCCTCGTCCATCACGGCTGGAGTCTCGAACAAGCGCTCGACGCTCTGGACACGCACGCGGGCGGCGGGATGGACTGGCTGGCTCGTCTTGCTTAACTCGCTCTGCGCCCCGTCTGCGTCTCTGCGGTGAATGCTTCTCATAGGTACTCACCGCAGAGACGCAGACGGGGCGCAGAGAAGATTGGTGAAGTCTTTAGCGGAGTTCTCTCACGTCGGCGGGCGAGAGCGGGCGCACCCGCTTGCCGCGCAGGATGAAGTGGAGGCGGGCCGTCTGTTCCAACTCCTCGGCGCGGTCGCTCGCTTCGGACAGCGTCGCCCCCGCGCAGATGAGGCCGTGGTTGCACAAGAGCATCGAGTGATGCGCCGGGGCGACGCCCTCGATGGCGCAGGCTAAGTCGGGTGAGCCCGGTTTGAAATAGGGCAGCACCGCGAGCGGGGCGACACGCATGAAGTAGTAAGGCGTGAGCGGCGGCAGGTCGTCCTCACCCTTGAAAGATTCGAGACAAGAGAGCGCGACCGCGTAGGTCGAATGCAGGTGGACGATGGCGCGCGCTTCCTCCCTCTGTCTGTAGATCGCCGTGTGGAATGGGT
>JBOGOY010000820.1:0-2550 GCA_050748185.1 Pyrinomonadaceae bacterium | reverse complement strand
ACGCATAACCGCGCGGCCTTCCTGCCGCGCGCCGTCGAGAGCGCGCGGCGGGCAGGGACCGACCTCGAAATCATCGTGGTTGACAATGCGTCCACCGACGACACGCCACAAGTGTGCGAGAAGTTAAAAGGCGTGCGTTACGTGCGGTTAGGGCGTAATGCGAGGGCGGCAGGCGCGCGCAACGTGGGCATCCGGGAAAGCCGTTCCGCATATATCGCGTTGTTGGATGATGATGATCTCAGGCTTCCGGATTCTCTGGATGTCCAACTCAGTCTGTTGCAGAGCACGCCGCAGGCCGCGCTGGTCTATGGGCAGGCCTTGATCGGGGACGCGCAGGACTGTCTCCCGACGGGAGACTATTACCCTGACCCCTGCCCGACCGGAGATGTTTTTTGGCAACTACTGGAAAATAATTTCATTCCGGTGCTGTCCGTCGTGGCCCGTAAAGAGCGCCTCATCGAGGCGGGGCTGTTCGATGAGAGCCTGACCAGCACTCAGGATTGGGATATGTGGCTGCGGGTCACAGAGAAGTGCGAGGTGATAGCCGTCGAGGAGCCGGTCGCTATTTACCGTAAGTGGACTCTTTCATCAGGGCAGACATCTTCAGACCGCGCTTTAGTGTACGGCAACGCGGCGCTGGTGCAGGCACGGGGGCTGGCTCTGCCGAGAGCGATGGCCGCGTCGCCCCGTCGGCGCGAACAAGTAAGGCGGCAATTCCTCAATCGAATGTCGGACGGGCTGATGTACGAGGCGGGCGCCGCGTTGGCGGGAAAGCACCTGCGCGCCGCCTGTGCGGATGTCGGCGCGGCGTTGCGCCTCCGGCCGAGTCGTATCGCTCACCCGCGAGCGCTGCGGTCTTTCTTCGCCGGCGCGCTCAGGCAGGTCGTTCGGTCTTGATACCGGATGCCCACCTCTGAAGCAGCGGACAGCGCCAACGGCTCTTCGCCCCGAGCCGCGCGCCTTCATGAGTGAGAACCAAAAAGCCGCTGCTGAAGAGCGGCTTAAAGTTCCTTCGACGCCTGCCGATAAGCGGGACTGGGGAAGGTGCCTCAGGGGCTGGGGTGTGGGACGAAGGATGCCGGAGGTCGGACTCGAACCGACATGAGCTTGCGCTCGCTAGATTTTGAGTCTAGTGCGTATACCGATTTCGCCACTCCGGCTTGGGGTGAGCCCGTGCATGATAGAGGCTGGCGACAAGAGGCGTCAACCGGGGCCGCCGGGGCGCAAATTCCGCGACATGAGTTGTCTGGCGGCGGCCGGGCGTCGTAAGATAGGCGAGCCGTAAAAGGATGCGGTCCCCGGGCGTGAGAGACGTCCGCGCCGCGCCGCGCTCGACTTCTCCCAACAATCTCTTCGAAGACAACACTAAAAATGAAAGACGGAGATCTGTATGTTTGAGGCCGGCGCTTCTGATAGGGCGAGGATTCTGATCGCCGACGACGAGTTGAGCATCCGCGAAATCCTCTACGACCTGCTGTGCGACGAATACCACTGCATGACGGTTTCGTCGGCCGAGGAGGCGCTCGAACGCCTGCGCGGTGCGGAGTTCGAACTGGTCCTGAGCGACATCTCGATGGGCGGGATGAGCGGCCTCGACATGCTGCCGCGGGTGCGCGAGATGCGACCCGACACGGTGGTCGTGATGATCAGCGGCGCGCAGAACATCGAGAGCGCCGTCGAGGCGTTGCGGGCCGGCGCGTTCGACTACGTGACGAAGCCCTTCGACCTGCGTCACGTCGAAACGGCCGTCCGCCGCGCCCTCGAGCACCACGGTCTGCTGGACTCAAAACGCCGCTACGAGAATTACCTACAGGAACTGGTCGAGCAGCGCACGGCCGATCTTGATCGCACACTCCGCTCGCTCGAAGACGCCTACCGTACAACTTTGAAGGCGCTGGCCGCGGCCCTCGAGACGCGCGACCACGAGACGAGCGGTCATTCGGAGCGCGTCGTCAGTTTTAGCCTGCGTCTGGGGCGCGAACTCGGGCTCGACGCCGAGCAACTGCGCGGGCTGGAATTCGGCTCGCTGCTACACGACATCGGCAAGATCGGCGTGCCGGATGCCATTCTGCACAAACCGGCGAAACTCGATGAAGCAGAGTGGGTGCGGATGCGTAAACATCCGGCGCTCGGCCAGCAAATTTTGCGCGGCATCAAGTTTCTGGAGGGCGCGGCGCGCGTCGTCGGGCAGCACCATGAGAAGTGGGACGGGTCAGGCTATCCGCTCGGCTTGCGTGGCGATGAGATCGATCTGAACGCGCGGATCTTCGCCGTCGCCGATGCCTTCGACGCCATCACCAGCGATCGGGTGTACCGCCGCGGCCGCCCCTACGAGGTGGCACTGCAGGAGTTGGATGATTTCTCGGACACGCAATTCGATCCGGCGGTCGTCGCCGCCTTCCGCCGCGTGCCGCGCGGAGACTGGGACGAGTTGCGCCGCGAATCCCTCAGCCGGTGGCAGGAGCAGCGGGGCGGGATGCGGGACGCCGCCCCCTCGTTGGGCGCGGCGGCCGAGTCTTACGTCGGCGTGGTGGCTTGAAAGTAAGTCCA
>JBOGOY010000819.1:0-2551 GCA_050748185.1 Pyrinomonadaceae bacterium | reverse complement strand
GTCCCGGAGGGACGGCTGAGGCAAGATTTCAGTCGTCCCTCCGGGACTGACGAAACTTGAACCGGCAATAGCCCCAGCACTAAAGGTGCTGGGCTATTTTCAAAAGCTCGTAGGGAGCCAAAGCAACACTATTAAAGCGCCGCAGCAGAGATTACAGACGGACTCGCGTCGCACGCTTTTACGCCGTCCCTCCGGTGCGTGTTTCAACCCGCCGAGACGAGTTCCGGCTCGTCCGCCGCCGCCGCCGCCGTCTCCCTCTTCGCGCCCAACTTCGGGATGCTCAGTTTCCCAGCGGCGAACAGCACTAGCCAGACGACGCCGGGACTCGCCGACAACAGGCCGGAGAGCACAGCCAGATCGTGCGGCGTGATCAAGGTAAGGGACCAACCCCACAGCTCCGTAAACGCGCCCATCACCAGCAACTCGGCCGCGCGATCGGTGATCAGCACGCGGCCGCGCACGGCGTCAGGCAGCGAGCGCATCAGCAGCGTGTCCTGCACCGTGAACTCGACGCCGCCGAAGACGCGCGAGACGAAGACGGCCGCAAGCGCCAGCGCGTAGGTCGGCGCAAGGCCCGTCAACGCGAACGCGACGCCGTGCAGGATGAGCCCCCAGCCGATGAGCGCCGCTGTCCGGCCCCGCGTCTCAGCCCAGTCGCCGATGCGTCGCGCGAACAGCATCCCGGCGAACAGCCCCATGCCCGACGCGACGTAAAACCACGCAGCCGCTTCGTCCGGCGCGATCCCGACTCGCGCCGCGAAATAGTTCGCCCCGAGATGATCGTAAATCAGATAAAGCGCGCCGCCGCCGATGCCCCACAAAATGTTCAAACCAATCAACGACGCCACCAGACGGTGATGCACAATGTAGGCGTAGCCCTCGCGGATGTCGGCCCACAGACGCGACCAGACGCCGACGGCCGCCGTCTGAGCGTTGGTCCCTTCGCTTGGGCCGCCGCTGCCCGTGACTGAGGCGCGCGTCTCTGCTTCCGGCAGCAGCCAGATCGTGTAGGCCGAGACGACGAACGAGACCGCGTTGATGACGAAGGCCGCCTCGTAGCCGAACCGCGCCGCGGCCCACCCGCCGAGCGCCGCGCCCAGAGACATCAGCAGAAAGCGCGACGAGAACATCAGGGCGTTACCCGCGAGCAGCCCCCGCTCGCCCGCGATGTTCGCCATCGCCGCGTTCTTCGCCGCCTCGAAGAACGCCGTCAGCATCGTCATCAGGAACGTGCAGAGGTAGGCGATCCACAGGTCTTCCGGCCCGCCGACCAAGAGGAACCCGCACGCCAGCACCGCGCGCCCGAGGTCGGTCCAGATCATCACCGCCCGGCGCGACCAGCGGTCCACGCACGCGCCCGCGAGCGGCGCGAACAGCGCGAACGGCGCGAGCCTGAGCATCAAAATAATCGCCGTCACGTGCGGGTCCGCGCCCGAAGCGACGCGCACCAACCCCAGCCCGGCGATGAAGTTGAACCAGTTGCCCAACTCCGAAATGACCTGCCCCGCCCACAGACGCCGGAACGAGCGGTTGCCGCCGAGCAGTTCGATATAAGTCAGAGAGGCCATTTCATTGCCGATTAGCTTTGACGATTTGCTCAGCCCACTTCCTTGTAAACTCGCGCATGAATTCGATGTCGTTTCGACTCTTGTAATTTTTGTAGGTGTTTACGAGCAAGATTTTGTTGTTAACTTTGATGATGCTCGCGCCGCAGAGCATCGGCCCACCCTGCCGCGCGCCAGCGCTGGCGACGCTAATATTCATCAGTAGTAGCTGGCTATATACATCTACCGTCTTCATTACCTGACCGAACCGAATCGGCTGTGTAATGTTGACCTTCGTCTGCTTTTTCGATCTGTCACTAAGATTCTTTTCCAATTCACCGATCAGTTCTTTAGTTAACGGATGGTTAGGAGCCAACATTTGCTCTGTGCTCTGCTCTATTTGTCCTACGACTTGATTGAACAACTCAACAGAGGCATCGACCTCCTTAAAAGCTGTAGAAACGGTGACGGTTGTGTAATGGTCGAACTCGACACGCATTCTCCGCCCGATGGCCTCTAGCGTCTCCGGCGGAAGGTGTACCGCCAGCACCTCATGTTCGGGTCCAAACGTTGCCGCGAAATGTTCTTTCACTTCCTTCGACTGTGAAGTGGCTTCGACAAACCCTTCCGGCTCGGGGAGGGCGACAAATTGCCCGCCGACTGGGAAGAGTCGAACAGACAGTGTCGTGGTAGCTGTCTCTTTCTCCGCCGGAGAACTTTTCCGTTTCGTCTGCCCGGTGACCACGCTGGCGGTAAGCAGGAAGATAACGAACAATCGGATACTTTGTTTCATCAATGATGCCCCTGCCCCGTACCGCACGTTACGGGACGATTCGATCGGATTAATCGATTAGGTCTTTGGAGTGAAGTTACGACTCGCTCAAAGTTGTAACGTGCGCCCGTGCCGTCGCGCCGAGCGTCTGCAAGTTGTAGCCACCTTCGAGGCACGAGACGACGCGGCCGGCGCAGGTTTCGTGCGCCCACTCTTTGACCGCGCGGGTCATGTG
>JBOGOY010000818.1:0-2562 GCA_050748185.1 Pyrinomonadaceae bacterium | reverse complement strand
ATGATCGGCTGATCGCCGATCCCGGCCACGTCCGCGCGCAGCACGAAGTCGATCTGATCGAAGCCGGGCGTCTGCGTCGGGCTGACTGACGAGATTTGACTGGTTCCGGTGAACATCCTGTCCCCGATGGTGATCGTGACTTGGCTGGCCTGCACGTTTCGCACCCCGGTCAGAATAAGCCGCAACACCGTCGGCACGGTCTCGACCCCCATCCCGTCCATCCGCATCCTCTCGGTCATCACGGGGAAGCCTTCTGGCGGCTCGACCATCATCGCGCCGGTGGTGACGTTGAAGACCATCGCGCGGTTCATGCCGACGGTGAAAATATCGGGCTGCGCGTTCACGATTTGCACTTGGCCGCGCACGGTGCGGACGACGGCTTGTCCGTTGTCAGTTTCCCTGATGCGAACCACGACAGGCAGAGTGTTCGTCCCGGTCGTCGCGGCCAAGCCCCGCGGGACGACGAATTGAATCTCGTTCGGGCTAACGAAGTAGAGGCCGGCGGCGGCGTTGGCGATCGAGAGCGAGACGCCGTTCAACTCGACCGGCAGCGACGGCCGGCGACCGGACTCGGAGCCGGCCGCGCAGGTGGTGGTTCCGTCGGGACACAAGCCCTGCGCGGAAGAAGCCAGCGGCACGGAATCGGGCGTCCGCAGGATAGCCAGCATCCCCGGCGCGAGGCCCGGCAGCGGCGTCGCCGAAGGCGTCGGGCTGGGCGTCGGCGTCGGGGTCGGACTCGGCGAAGGAACCGGCGTCGCCACCGGGCGCTCCGTCGCGCCGGTGAAGAACTGGAACATGCTCGCAGGGGCGAGGACGTTCCCGCCCTGCGTTGGCGGCAGCACTTGATAGTAAACCTCGATGCTCAGGTCGGGGTTTCCCGTCCCGAGTTCGGCCCCGGCCGAAGTAAACGCGAAGCGCTCGGTGGTGTCGCTGACGAATGCCTGCGGCGTCGCGCCCACCGCGCCGGGCGTGTTCGTCAACACGTTGACCGGATTCGTCGCGCTCGCCGTGCCGATCGGCGCGGAGAAAACCTGCACCCGGCGGCTCGGGTTGAGGCCGGTCACGTCGTTGAGGTCGGCGCGCGTGCCGTCAGCCTTGATGTTCAGCGAAGAGGTGAAGACGACGCGCTGTTGAGGCTGACCGTTGACGATCTGCTCGGCGAAGACCGGGAAGCGGAACGCCACTTCAGCCTCGGTGTTAGCCGGCCGTGGCCCGATGGCCGTCGCGGTCTGCGCAGTGATGTTATAGATGAAAACGGTGTCGAAGCCCGACTGCGTGTCGGCGTTGTTCAGCGGATCGGTGGCGGTTGACTCGAAGGCGATGAAGTTGCCGTCGCGGCTGAAACGGCGGCCGGGGCTGAATGCGTTGAGGACGAAGCCGGGGGTGGTCGTGCGCGTCCTCGTCACCTGCGTGATGCTGTTTCCGTTGATGTCCGAGAAGAAAACCTCGGCATTGCCGTCGGCATTGTTGGCGGCGGCATTCGCGTTGTTGCCGTCCGTCATCGCGGTCGCGTTCGAGACCCACGCGATCCTTTCCGGCACACCGTCAGTTCCACCCGAGATCGAAGGGTTGTCGTTAAAGACGAACTGGCCGGTGGTGCTCGTGATCTGCGAGAAAGACGGAGTTAAGACGTTGTAAACGTAAATTTCGGGATTGCCGTTGCCGTTGCCGAAGTCGTTATTTGTCCTGCCGTTGATGGTCGTCAGATTGCGTGTTGAGCCGAAAGTGATGCGGGTGCCGAGATCGTTGATCTGTGGCGAGCGGTTGTCGTCCGCGACGAAGGGCGCGACGGTGTCGGTACCGGGGCGCGGCACGAGACTGGCCGTAGTGTCGGTGATGCGAGTGAAAACGTTCTGCCGCAGATCGGTGAACGGTGTCTCAACACCGCTCGTCAAATCGACCTCGGCCACGTCGGGGATGCGGTAAAGGAAAATCTCCTGATTGCCGTCGGTTCTGAGCGCGGCCTCGTTGGTGTCCGTGTCGCCGTCGAAGGCGAAAGGCGTCGTGGCGTTCGAGGTGAAGACGATCCATTTGCCGTCGCGGCTGATCGACGGACGGTTATTGCTTACTTCGACGACGATGTTGCGCTGAAACAGCGGCGAAGTCGGCGTGGTTCCCGTCGGGGCAACTAACGCGCTCTTTGTGTCTGTGATTTGAAACATGCGCCGCTGCGCGTAATCGTAGAGGAAAATCTCCCGGTTGCCGTCACGGTTGTTCGGGGTGTCAGCCATTACCACAGGCGGAGGCGTCGCAATGTCGCCGTTTGATTCGATGACGACGAAGCGCCCGTTGCCGCTGATGTCGCGCACATAAGACTCTGGGAGGGCGAGTTGGCCCGGCGTCGGGCTGGGTACGGGCGTGGCCGAGGTGATTTGCACGAGGAATGGATCGGGCGTCGGGCTCGGCGTTGGCGTCGGGGTAGGCGTCTGGGCCTGCACCGCCACGCCGACAGACAGACAGAAAAACGCGAAAACAAACGAAGACAGACGGAAAGCTAATTTCACCGGATATTCTCCAAATGAGGACACGAACAAGATTTAAGCGATGATCATGGAAATTCGA
>JBOGOY010000817.1:0-2586 GCA_050748185.1 Pyrinomonadaceae bacterium | reverse complement strand
CTCTAAGTCCTCTGTGTCCTCTGTGGCGAATAATTGTGTGAATTAACGAATCGTGCTTTGAGGACTATGCGCCGGGTCTGCTAGCGCGGCCGGTGTCGGACGGAGATCGGCTCATGCTATGCTCGCTTGCCGTGGAGCGGCACGTGCACAACAACTGATGGCTGGCTGACGCGCGGCGGGGCCAGCCGAGCTATCTTTAACCACCTCCGCCGCCTTACTAAGAAGGGCTTATGAGTGTTGTCGAGACGTTGGCGAAGTTAGTTGCTATCGATTCAGTTTCCTCCCGTGCGAACACTGAGATCATCAAATTTCTCGCCGCCCACTGCGAACGACTCGGGATGCGCGTTGACTTCTTCCCGTACACGGACGCGCGGGGCGTCGAGAAAGTGAATCTGGTCGCCCTCACCCCGCACGATGCGAGCGAGCAGGACATCGAGTTGGCGCTCGTCGGCCACACTGACACCGTGCCTTTCGATCCGGCGTGGGCCGAGGCGCTGACGTTGACCGAGCGCGACGCGAACTTCTACGGGCGCGGCGCGTGCGATACGAAGGGCTTCATCGCCGCCGCGCTCGTGGCCGCCGAGTCGCTCGACCTCGCCAGCCTCAAGCGCCCGCTCGCGCTCGTCTTCACGGCCGACGAAGAAGTGGGGTGTCTCGGCGCGAAGCGACTCGCCGAAGCTCAAGCCTTCAGAGCGCGCGCGGCCGTCGTCGGCGAGCCCACGAGTTTGCAACCGATGCGCGCGGGCAAAGGGTATTGTCTGGCCGAAGTCACCGTCGCGGGCCGCGAAGGCCACAGCGCCTACCCGGCGCTCGGCGCGTCGGCCGTCTTTCGCGCGGCGCGTCTCATCACCAGAATTGAAGAGGTGGCCGAACGCCTGAAAAGCGAGCCGCACCCGGCCTTCGACCCGCCGCACACGACGCTGAATGTCGGCGTGATCAACGGCGGCACGGCCAAAAACATCATTCCGGGCGAGTGTCGCTTCACGCTCGAATGGCGGCCCGTGCCGGGGCAGGCAGCCGACCACGTCGTTCAACTCATCCAAGCCGAGGTTGAAAACTTGCGCGCGCAAGACCCCGGATTTGACTGTCGCATCGAACGCCTGCGACTCGACGGCGCTTCAGAGACGAGCCCCACGGCCCCGCTCGTGCGGGAATTGGAAGCGGCTACGGGTAAAGCAGCCGGGACCATCTCGTTCGGCACCGAAGCGCCGCAACTGACCGAACTCGGCGCGCAGGCGGTCGTCTTCGGCCCCGGCGACATCCGCCACGCGCATCGCACCGGCGAGTTTGTTCCCGTCGTGGAATTACACACCTGCGTGAACGTGTTGACCCGTGCGATCAAGCGTTTCTGTTTATAACCTGTGCGAGCCCGCGATTTCTGATGCTCGATACCGTCATTCGTTTTATGAATCAACGTACTTCTATTCTCCGCCCTGTCCTCGTCTCGCTCTGCGCGCTCCTGTTGTTGTTGTCGGGCACGCTGGTGGCGGCGCAACAGCCGGCCGCGCCGCAAAATGAGCGGCCGCTGACGAATCAGGAATTCGTCAAGATGCTCTACCAACTGCCCGCGCAGTCGCAGAAGCGCGACGAGTTGATCGAGGAGATCAGGCGACGTGGGATCGGGTTCGAGTTGACGAACGGGCTGCGCGGCCTCGTCGCCACTAAGAGCGGCAACGACTCGCTGTTACGGCGCACGCTCGAAGAGGCCGAGCGGCGGCGTCTGAATCCGGCCGCCGCGGCGCGACCTTCGGAGGCCGAGGCGCAGGAGGTCTTGGAGCAGTCGCGCAAAATCACGCTGGCGGTCAAGGGCGGGATGCCTGATTTCGTCGTCAAGCAACTGATTACGAGATCGCGTGCGCTCGGCCAAACGAAGAACTGGCAGCGGGGCGACAACCTGACCGTCGCCGTCAGCTACCGCGAGCAGGAAGGCGAGCGCTACAAACTGCTCCGCGTCAACGGTCAATCCGTTCCGCCGCGGGACGAGCAGGAGCGGAGCAACTACATGCAGGCCGGGGGGACCAGTTCGAGCGGCGAATTCGTCTCGATGCTCGTCGAGTTGTTCGCTCCGAAGGCGCAGGCCGTATTTAAGGCCGTGGACACCGACACGATCCGCGGCCGGCGGGCGCTCGTCTACGAGTACGCCGTCAAGCGGGAAAACTCGGAGCAGCGGCTCTCCGTCACCGACCCGGTGCTGCCGCCAGAGTCGGCCGTCGTCGGCTACCGCGGCCGCCTCTGGATCGACCGCGAGACCTACCGCGTGCTCCGCAACGAAAACATCTCGGTCGAGATTCCGGCCGGCTTCCCGATCACCGCCACCAACAACGTCATCGACTACGACTGGGTGACGATCGCCGAAAACAAATACCTGCTGCCCGTCAGCGCCGAGGTCGAACTGACGACCGTCACGCGCGACGGCCAACTCTTTCAGACGCGCAACGAGACGCGCTTCCGTGGCTATCAGAAGTTCGGTGCCGAGGTGAAAATTCTCGACGACGACTTTGTGGAAGAGGAGCCGGAGAAGAAGCCTTAGCGCTGCTTGAAAAGTCTGACACTCAGCCCGGCGGGGGCAATGGCGTTGAATTGAAG
>JBOGOY010000816.1:0-2587 GCA_050748185.1 Pyrinomonadaceae bacterium | reverse complement strand
GCGCGGGGGCATACGGTTCACTTCATCGCCTCTTCGCTGCCGACGCGGCTCACCGAGTTGAACGAGCGGGTCTGCTTTCACGAGGTCGAGATGATGTCTTACCCGCTGTTCGAGCACCAGCCGTACACGCTCGCGCTGGCGACGAAGATGGCGACCGTCGCCGAGGCCGAGCGCCTCGATCTGCTCCACGTCCACTACGCCATCCCGCATTCGATCAGCGCCATCCTCGCGCGCGAGTCGCTGAAGCCGGGCAGAAGCCTGCCAGTCATCACCACGCTGCACGGCACCGACATCACACTCGTCGGCGCGGATCGCTCCTACTTGCCGATCACGCGCTACGGCATCGCGCAGTCGGATGGCGTGACCGCCATCTCCAAATACCTCAGGCGCGAAACGATCGAGACCTTCGGTTTTGAACGCGTCAAAGTCATCCCGAACTTCGTCTGTGGCTCTGAGTACCGACGCCGTCCCGTGCCGGAATTGCAGCGCGCGTTGGCCCCGCGGGGCGAGCCGCTGTTGGTCCATGTCTCGAATTTTCGGCCCGTCAAACGGCCGGTGGATTGCGTCGAGGTGTTGGCCGGGGTCAGGCGTCGCGGCATCGGGGCGCGGCTCGTGATGGTCGGCGACGGCAGCGAGCGCTCACGCGCCGAGCACCGCGCGCGCTGCCTCGGGGTGGAGGCTCATTGCACGTTTGTCGGCAAACAGCCGCGCATCGTGGATTACCTCTCGGCGGCGGACGTGCTGTTGCTGCCTTCGGAGCAAGAGTCTTTCGGGCTGGCGGCTTTAGAGGCGATGTCGTGCGAAGTGCCGGTCGTGGCGTCGCGCGTGGGCGGCGTGCCGGAGGTTGTGACGGACGACGAGACGGGCTGCCTGAGTGCGGTCGGCGACACCGAGAAGATGTCCGACGACGCTGCCCGGCTGCTCGCCGACGAGCCGGCCCGCCGCGAGATGGGACGCCGCGCCCGCGCCTCAGCGCTCGAGCGTTACAGCACCGATAAAATCATCCCGCAGTACGTTGAATATTACGAAGAGGTGCTCTCACAAAAATGATGAATGATGAATGATGAATGAAGAGCACCTGCCTTTCATTCATCATTCATCATTTCGCATTCATCATTTCCTGCTTAGTGTTCCCGCCGGTGCAGGAAGATGGTGTCGTAGGTGCTTTGCAGGGTGAAGCCGATCTTCCGGTAGAAGGCGTGGGCGATCGTGTTCTCGTCGTTGACGAGCAGGCAGACGGAACCATGCCCGCGCGCGAAGAGTGTGCGGCATAGTTGCGAGAGGCAGCGCCGCCCGTCGCCGCGTCCGCGCGCCGCGGCGCTAACGTAGATTCCCTCCAGATAAACTACTTCGGGTGTCTCCGACTGAACTTCGGCTTTGAAGATCAACCGCCCATCCTCGATGAGCACCCACGTCCGCCCGAGTTCGATGCGACGCGCGCAGCGGCGGCGGAACCCTTCCGGATCGTGTGCGAGCGGGTTGACGCCGCTTTCCTGAAAGGCCATCTCGGCCTGAGCCGGCGCGATCAAGTCCAGATCGTCGAGCGTCGCGAGGCGCAATCCGTGGACCGGCTCGGCGCCGGGCGTGATGTTTTCCTCTTTCAACTCGAAGAGCAGTTCGCGGCAGGCGAGGCGCATCTGCGGCCCCGCTTCGGAGTAGCTTTGCCAGAAGTGTGCGACGCGTTCGCGCTCGCCCATAATCATGTGCGTACTGTCGGAGGTTTCGCGCGCCAGTCGCGCGAAAGCTTTCAGCGCGCGCTCGGTGCGGGCTTCGACGAGCGTGGCGTGTCCGACGAGGGCCACGCCTTCGACCGCGCCGGTGCGGCGATCGCGGCAGGCGTAGAACTTGCCGCGGTTGTGGGGGCTGACGAGGCCGTTCTCGCGAATGAGGCCGGCCATGAACACCGTGTGCAGTGGGCGCGTTGCGAGGAACGCGAGGATTTCGACCGTGTCTTCGGCGCAGAGCATCTTCGTGCGAACCGGCTCCGCCCCTGCCGGCGTCCATTGGAGTGGGACGCTGTTCGCGAAGTCGGGTGTGGCCTTGGCTAGAAGCATGACATGATTCCTCAGAGTGAGTGAAGTGGCCTGCGAACTGTATGTGCGAGGGAGCGGCGGCGGTTTTTTCCGCCGCCGCCGCGACATCAGTAGTCAGTGCAGTCAACTCCCGTGTCAACTTCCAACTCAAGCGTGGTCACTGCTTCCCCGTTGAACAGCACCGACTGGGCCGTCAGGAGTACGTCGCCGAGCAGCACGCCGTCGCCGAGCAGCACGCCGTCGCCGAGCAGCACGCCGTCGCCGAGCAGCACGCCATCGCCGAGCAGCACGCCATCGCCGAGCAGCACACCGGAGGAGATGAAGGTCGCGCCTCCGCCGAGCGCCAGCCCGTTACTCGTCAACACTGAGTCGCCGAGCAGCACGCCGTCGCCGAGCAGCACGCCATTGCGCCTAAGCGTGTCGTCGCCGAGTAGGCCACCGTCGCCGAGCAGCACGCCGTCGCCGAGCAGCACGCCCGTCCCGTAAACTTTCTGATAATTAGTGATCAGTTTGTCGCCGGCGGCATAGTTGTGATTCATCACGATGCCCTGAGC
>JBOGOY010000815.1:0-2588 GCA_050748185.1 Pyrinomonadaceae bacterium | reverse complement strand
CGGTACGGGCGGGCGACGCGGTGCGCGTGCGTCTGTCGGAAGGGGCGTTGCGCTGCCGTGTGGAAGAGGTCGAGGAGACTTGAGCAGATTCGTGTGTTGTCACACTCGCCGGGGCCGAGAGTTTGTAGGGGCAGGGATGAGTCAGTCGGTATCAAGATAAGACTGAACGCAGCAATGTTGCCCTGTGTTTTCGCGGCTCTGCCGCTCCGATGTGCGGAAAGGCTAAGCCTTTCCGTCAGGTCCGTGATTATTTTTGAGGCTATGCCTCAGCTATAGCGGTGTTCGAGGCGCAGCCTCTCACAAAATAAAAGGACAGCGCGCGGAAAGGCTTAGCCTTTCCGCACGGCGGGCGGCAGAGCCGCTTAATTTCACTAAGGAGACGAGCAGCCTTGTCCCTATAACGTTGTCACGTGCCCTGAATGAAGAGGGAAGTTCTTACCATGTCACAGCCGGGCCGAAGTCGTATCGTCGTCAACATCGGTGATCTGCCGCCACGGGCCGGGAGAGGCGGCGGGGGTTCGTACCCGCCGCCGGCCGCCGGTGGCCGTCGCGCGGCGCGAAAGCCCGTCGGCCTGCGTCGCGTGCTGTCGTTCATTGCGCTCGTCTCGGCCATCCTGCTGATCGCATCGGCCGCCGGCCTGTATTTTTGGTGGCAGGGGACCAAGAGCGGCCCGGCTTACGCGCTGGCGCTCGCAGCCGACGCAGCCGGGCGGGGCGAGCGGCAAGAGTTCGACGCGCTCGTGGACATCGATGCGGTGACGCGCGGCATGGTCCCGCAGGTGGTCGAGAAGGCAACCGGTAGGGGCAGCACGCTCGCGCTGCCCGCCCCGGCCCGTCGTTTCCTCGCGGAGAACGCGACCGTGCTGCTGCCCGGTTCGCGTGACATGATCCGCGATGCGTTGATGGAAGAGATCAAGACCGCGTCGGAGAAAAGCGGCGCGGCCGGATACCCCTTTTTCGTCAGGGCGCTCGCGCTGCCTTATCTCGCCGAGAGCGTCACGACTAACGCGGAGGGTGCGAACGCGAACGCGGCGACCGTCGTCTTCAAAGTCAACGAGCGGCCCGTCGAGTTGCAACTGCGGCGCGCGGACGAGCGGGGTAATACCGGATGGAAGATCGTCAACGTTAAGAGCGACGAACTGGCCGCGCGCGTCGCGCAACGATTTGCGCAGTCGGTGTCAACCTTCGGGCGTTGAGCGCAGGACGGGAAAGCATGAGGAAAAACGTAAACAAGAGCCAGAACTTCGAGTCGTCGCTGGCGTCGCTCGAAAAAATCGTGCGCGAACTGGAGCGTGGCGATCTACCTTTGGAACGGAGCCTCGAACTGTTCGAACAGGGCGTGAAGCTGTCGCGCGAGTGTCAGGAGCGTCTGAACGAGGCCGAGCGGCGCGTCGAGGTGTTGCTGCGCGACGGCGAGGGGAGGCCCGTGTTGAGTGGGCTGCCGGGCGCGGATGCGTCGGGCGGTGACTTCGACGCGCCGCTCGCCGGCGATGGTTTTAACGACCCCGAAGAAAACGAAGATGACGACGAAAGCGCCTTCTGACACACACGCGACGGTGGAGACCCCGACGGCGGAAGCGCGCGCGTTTCTCTCCTGCTGTCGGGCGCTGGTTAACGCGCGGCTCGATCAACTGGTCCCCACGGAGTCCGCAGGGCCGTCCGAAGTGCACGCCGCGATGCGTTGGAGTTTGTTCGCGGGCGGAAAGCGACTCAGGCCCGCGCTCGTGCTGGCGGTAGGCGAGGCGTGCGGCGCGCCGTCGGAGTCACTGCTGCAAACGGCCTGCGCCTACGAGATGCTCCACACCTACTCGCTCATCCACGACGACCTGCCCGCGATGGACGACGACGATCTCAGGCGCGGCCGGCCCACTTGCCACATTCGTTACGGCGAGGCGACGGCCATTCTCGCCGGCGACGCCCTGCAATCCCTCGCCTTCCAGACGATCGCCGAAGATGATTCGTTGGACCCGCGGACGCGCGTCGTCCTCGTCGCGGAACTAGCGCGCGCCGCCGGCACGCCCGCCGGAATGGTCGCGGGTCAGGTTTACGACTTGGCCGCCGAGGCGTGCGACGGCGTGACCAGAGAGGAACTCGATCTCATTCATCGGCACAAGACCGGCGCGCTGATCGCGGCGGCGGCCCGCGCGGGTGCGCTCATCGCCGGTGCGCCCGAGGCTGAACTTGAAGCCGTCACGCGCTACGCCGCCGCGCTCGGCCTGCTCTTCCAGATTACGGACGACCTGCTTGACGTAACCGCCACCGCCGCCGAGCTAGGCAAAACGCCCGGCAAGGACGCCCGCGCCAGCAAGGCCACCTACCCCGCCCTCTACGGCTTTGAGGCCGCCCGCGCCCGCGCCCGCGCCGTTCATGAAGAGGCCGTCGCGGCGCTCGCACTGCTCGCAGAGCGCGGAGCGTTGCTGCGTGGCCTCGCGCAGTTGATGCTCAAGCGCCAATCCTGAAGCTACTGCGTGCTGACTTGTCTTGCGAATGGTGATTGCGTGCGGCTAGGTATAGATCATACCAACTTGCGTTGAAACCAGAGGAAGAGAAGGAGCCGCGGATGCACGCGGATCGGCGCGGATCAGAAA
>JBOGOY010000814.1:0-2592 GCA_050748185.1 Pyrinomonadaceae bacterium | reverse complement strand
GCTTTCAACTTCTTCGCCTTGTTAACAGCCGTTACATCATCTTCAGCCCCAACGCCACGAACAGCGTGAGGCTCATCACGCCGCCGGCGATCGTGAATGTCCACTCGACGAGCGGGCTGCGCCGAGAGAACAGCCCGCGGATCATCACGATGCCACACTTCCACCCGTCCTGTTGATAGAGCGGCAGCAGGTTGGTCGCTGCGAGCAGCAAATTCATCGCGCCGAAGACCGAACCGTTAGCCAGTGAGGCGGCGCACAGATTGACGATCACGCCGGCCAACAACACCAGCGTCTGCTGACTTAAGGGGCGCTGCTGCAACCCCGCCATGTCCAGCCGCACGTAAGCGCCGATGGGCAGCGCGTGCAGCTTGTATTCAGTCTTCCCGAGTTTGAACCCGAACAGCTTTGGTCCCCACCCGAGGCCCAGTTCGGTCGCCTCGATCTGGCAGGCCCGCGCCGCCAGCAGATGGCCCAACTCGTGAATCAACATCGCGACGACAAACGAGAGGATGAGGGGGAGCAGCATTGGCAGTTTTCAGTTTTCAGTTTTCAGAGCGTGGTATGCGGTCGTGATTTGTCTTTCAGGGAGCAACAGCGGGGCAGTCGGCGTCGGCCTTCAGCGAGGGCTCGACTGAAAACTGAAAACCGAAAACTGAAAACTATTACCGGAGTTGCAGTTGGTTTTCGTCTTGGAGGAAATCGCCGACGTTGATGGCGAGGCGCTTCAGTTTTTTGTAGAGCGTCTGGCGCGAGCCGAGGCCGAGCGCGACTGCGGCGCGCGCGACGTTGTAGTCGTGTCGCTTGAGCGTCTCGGTGATGACGCGGCGCTCGAATTCGTCGAGCATGTTTTCGAGGTGGACGGCCCCGTTCTCGGAATCGGACGCCGCGTCGGAGGAGTGCGACGGCGGGCAGACGCGCGGGCTGATGTGTTCGACGCCGATGTTGGTCCCCTCGTCGGTGTAGAGGACGAGGCGCTCGATCTCGGCCGCCAACTCGCGCACGTTGCCGGGCCACGCATAGTTTTGCAACACCCGAATCGCTTCGGCGGTGATGCCCGCCACCCGGCGGTCGTTGCGGCGCGCGTAGTGGGTCAAAAAGTGTGAGATGAGCGCGGAGATGTCTTCGGGCCGCTCGCGCAAAGGGGCCACTTCGAGCGTCAGGGCCGCGACGCGGTAGTAGAGGTCTTCGCGGAAACGTTCGTCGGCGATCTCGCGGCGCAGGTCTTTGTGCGTCGCCGCCACGACGCGCACGTTCACTTTACGCGGGCCGCGCTCGCCGAGCGTGTGGACCTCGCCTTCCTGTAAGAAACGCAGCAGCTTTGGCTGTAAGGGCAGCGGCAGGTCGCCGATCTCGTCGAGGAAGAGCGTGCCGCCCTCGGCCGCGCGGATCAGGCCCTCGTGATCCACGTGTGCCCCGGTGAACGCGCCCTTGCGGTGGCCGAAGAGCAGGCTCTCGATTAGATCGGCCGGGGCCGCCGTGCAGTTGAACGGGATGAAAGGAGCCTGCGAGCGTCGGCTCAGGCGGTGAATCGCGCGGGCGATCAACTCTTTGCCGGTGCCTGACTCGCCGTTGATCAAAACGGTCGAGTCAGAATCCTTCACGCGCTCGACGGCCCGGGCCAAATCAGACATTCGGCGGCTGGCGAAGACCATGCCCGGCAGCGTCGCCGAGGCGACCGCCGGCGCGGGCTGGAACAATTCGTGTTGCTGATGCTCTTCGCGCAATGCGGCGTGAGCGTGCGCTAGTTGCGCCACGTCGGACAGGATTTTCAGTTCTCTCGCCTGCCGCAGCGTCAATGGCCGCACACAGCGGCCGTAAATCGCGACGCCTTCACGGTGCGCGGTCGGCACGGCCAGCACCAGACAGATCGCGTGGTCGCCCGCCTTGACGCCCGGCGCGGCTTCGGGCTTCGAGAGGGTCGCGGCGACCTCACCTTCGGCCTCCGCGAGTTCTTCGTGATTCAAGCCCTCGACCCATTTAAGGTGAGGCCGCTCGTCCTGCTTTTGCGCGAACGTGGCGAGCCCGTAGGTCTGCGCGGTCGCGTCCACCATCAGGGCGAGCTTCAACATCACGTCGTAGAGCACGTCCGAACCGGAGGTCGCGGCTCCGCATAGCGCCCGCACCATCGAGGCTAAAGGCAGTTGGAACGCATCGTCCGCATCGTTGTTATTCGGAGCGCCCGAGACTAATGTGAGCGGCCAAGCTGACATAGACACACGAACCCCTTCTGTCGCGAGAGCGGAGGCTTGAGAGAAACAGCTCCGCGCTGACCGAAAGCTCAGTTGGAATTTGGGCAAGAGTCTGCGACGAGCTAAGTGATTCATCCCGCCGCGCCGAAGTACACGTGAGGTGGCCTCGACTCGAACTGATATTCAGTCTATGTCGCCGCCTCTCTCACTGTCAATACACTTATCCGGACATTTATCCGGCGGCGGCGCGTGAGTCATTTCTCGCGTCAGCGGCGGGCTGATAAAGGCAACGGGACGTGCAAACCGGCGGATGCTTAACGGCGCTGGCGGAAAAAACTTGAGCCGGCGTCCGCTCAGAGAGTCTGATCGGATGCCGGCTCAGCCGCCCGCAAGTGAGGCAAAA
>JBOGOY010000813.1:0-2596 GCA_050748185.1 Pyrinomonadaceae bacterium | reverse complement strand
TAACTGGCGGGGCTGGGCGAGAAATCTTGCGGTTCGGCCGAGCGCGCGAGGCGCAGAAAGACGGTTTGCAGCACGTCTTCGGCGTCCGAAGGGCTGCCCGTGATGTGGTATGCGGTGCGGAAAATCTGCCCGTGGTGTTCCCGGTAGAGCCGCTCAAGCTCGCTTGGCGGCGCGGCGGGCGCGGGCCGCAGATGTTTGACGGTAGCTGGCAAGGTGTCCTCCTTCACGTCTTTCCTCACCAGTAGAAACGCGCGCGGCCGGGAATTATTAACAGCGGGCGGGAAATTTTTATGGATGGCGGGAAGCAGGGCTGGCCGTCGGCCTCAGACGGGTTGTCAGATGCGGCGTGAGAATTAGAGATCAGCTTCCGTGAGGTCAGCCATTTTCATCAGATGCCGGAGCAGCCCCGTCTTGAGCGCCTGATTCCCGTGAACGGGGACGGATAAACGGACATCGCTCCCGGCCTTTCCATAGATATGATGGCTACCCTACACGCGCAACAATGACCAGCCGTGACGCTCAAGGATTTTGGCGAACTCCTTGCCGGAGACCGACCTCATACCGCGATCTCCAGCACACGGTCCTTCCCGGCGATTTGCGCCGGCGACACGTCCACGGACAAGCACCCCTCGACGGCCTCGTAGATATTTCCCAGCAACTCTTCAAAAGTGTCGCCCTGCGTGGCGCAACCGGGAATGGCCGGGATTTCCGCCCAGTAGCCGCCCTCCTCCGCTTCGTGAACAATCACCTTAAGTTTCATGGTTTAGAGTATAAGGTCGGCGGCGGCGATGAAACCAATATCCTGACTCGTCAGCCTCAGACGAGTTGTTACACGGCTACACCGTTACCTCGACATGCCGAACATTCTCACCCTTCATCAATTCATCCACGGCGGCGAGATACTCCCGAATGGCATCTCGGATATTCTCAAGCGCCTCCCCTTCAGTTTCACCCTGAGACCCGCAGCCGGGCAATCCGAGGCACGAAACACTGAAGCCCTCCTCCGACCTCTGCAACCGAACCTTATAGTTTATCCTCTGACCTCAGGCCAGATTATACTCACGGAAAAATACTCGGCGCACGTCTCGCCTTCCGTCTCAGAGTTCGTGGGGCTTTACGGAAGGCTCCCCATCAATTTCCTGATCTCGTCGGCCTCTGCCGTCGCGCCTGACTGCTCGGCAGCGACGAGGTGCAGTTCCAAGAGTTGCCTGAGTGATTTCCTGTACCGTCGTGCGAACCACTCGTCGTCAATTGCCACGATGGCGTTCTGGTACGTCCGCTCGGCCCGGCGGTAGAACGCGCGCGCCTCGTCCAGTTCGCGCAGCGCGTGGTGGGCGATGGCGATGTTCCCGTAGGCCTGCGCTATCTCGGCGTCCGTGTCGTCGACCTTTGAGCCGACCACTTCGAGCGAGCGCGTATAGTGGGCCAACGCTTCCCGAAAGCGCCGCTGCTCAAGCAGAACATGGCCGAGCATTTCATATGCGCCCATCTTTTCCAGTAACCGCTCAGGCAAGAGTTGTTCGGCAAACTGGACCGCGGTTTGACAGGCGGCTTCGGCCTCCGCGAGTTTCTTACCTCTGAGTAGATCACGGCACTTGTCCGAGGCCTCGAAGTATTTCCGGCTGATCTGCTGTTGCCGTTCGTACTCGTCCGGCGACACGCCGAGCGAGAAGAGGAGGTCGATCGTCGTCACGAACGCGGCGGCCTTGCCGTCGATCAAGTGTGGCTTGTAACGGCGCTGCTTGACCGCCGTCAGCGCCGCAGTCTTAAAGACCGGATTACCCTTCAGGTAGCGCGCGGAAACTACCGCGCCCGCGGCGGAGACGTTGGCCTCGACCGTTACCGTCTCCTGCAACTTCAGCATCTTGGCGAGGTGCGGGTAAACCGGTTCGGGCTTCTCAGACACCAGCCGCTCACCCTCCGCGGGGTCGAGCCGCACCGGCGATGGGTTTTGTGGCAAGCCAATGGCGATGAGGGCCACGGCGCAGAGGAGGGTCTTGTGCATCAACATCATGGTGAGATTGTGTCTTCAGTCCGTGTCTTCACTTGTGAGGTTTAGCCGAGGGAGCATTACTCGCCGCGCCCGCCGCACGGCCACTCAGGCGCGAGCGCTGCCAGCGCCACACGTGCTATTTCAATTCGGGGATGCGCGCGAGGGCGGCCCGGTCAACCGGTTTGAGCGAGAGCCTTTTCGCCAGCCACTCGACGCGGTCGCGTCGGGCCGCGGCGTCGAGGGCGTGGCCGGCGTCGTAGAAAGTGATCGTCTTTGGTTCGGCGAACAGTTCGTAGGCACGGCGGGCCATCTTCTCCGTGATCGGTTTGTCTTGGCGTCCGAACTGGAGGAACACGGCGGCCGGCGCGCTGTGGCCGACGAAGTGGGCGGGATCGTCCCAAGCGTACTGCCTGAAATAATCGCGAATCTTTTCGTCTCCGAGGCGCTGGCGCAGTTTCAGCATCTCGGCATTATCGGGGTCGAAGACGTACTCCTCGTCTGCAAACCCGCCGGCCATGAGGACGAAGGAAGTGATGCGTTTCTCCACGCCCGCGAGGAGGCCGCCGACGTGAGCATCGAAGCTGTGGCCGACGTAGGCGATGC
>JBOGOY010000812.1:0-2613 GCA_050748185.1 Pyrinomonadaceae bacterium | reverse complement strand
ACGTAAACGTCTAAATTGTCGCCGTCGTCGCCGCCGTTCCAAGCGAAAGCCATCTGTCGCCCATCAGGCGAAAAGGCGGGGAAATCCTCGCGTCCCGCCAAGCCGGAAAAAGGCGCGACACGGGCGACCATTTGCACGTTGGATTTTTTATCGGAAATTTTTTGATAAGCGACGAACCCGACGACCGCCATGGTCAACGCGCCGAACGCGAGCCAGAGGGACGTGGGGATGCGGCCACGGGGCGAGGCGGCGGCGTTTGGCAGAGCTACGATTCTATGCTCCGCGCCTCCCAATTTCTTCGCCGCCGCGTCGCCTAAAGAATCGTCTGTCAGCGAGACATTTTCTTCAATCGTGATCCGCGTCAAGGTCTGTTCTTCGACGACCGGAGCGGTTTCGCTGGTGTCACCGACACATACTTCGCCCGCGAAACGATAGCCGCGTTTCGGCACGGTTTCGATCAAGTCGGCACCGCCTTCGCCCGCGCCGAGTTTCTTTCGCAACCACGAGACGTTGCGGGCGAGCGTCGCCTCTTCGACGAACGTGTCCGCCCAAATCCGTTCCAGCAACTCGTCTTTCTCCACGACGCGATGAGCGTTCTCCAGTAGAACAAGCAAAACCTCAAATTCCTTCGGAGTCAGCGCGACCGGCTCGCCGTTTTTCAGCAGACGGCGTTTTGCGTGTCGAATCGAAACACGCCGAATTCGTAACAACGATTGGTTTCAGCCTTCATCGCGCTATCCGAAATTCTATCCAAAAACTTTCCGGGAATTTATCCAGACTTTTCGCTGCCTTTTTTGTAGGTTGCGAGCCGCAACGAAATCGACTCCGCGGGTCCGGCATTTTTATCCGAGCGCCGATGGAAATCAAACGCAAGACAGAAATCACGATTGCCACGCGCAAGCGTTTCGTCGTGCCAGCGCCGGCAACGGAAGAACAGATTTTTTGTTCGCAGTGCGCCGAGCGCGAACCGTTGATGGCGGCGGAACAAGCCGCCGCGTTGTTCAACCTCAGCCGCCGCGCCGTCTATCTGATGGTCGAAACCGGGGCGGCGCACGTGCGCGAAACCGACGCGGGAGTGCTGCTCGTCTGCCCGAGCTCGTTGACCAAAATTCTGGAAGGAGAAAGCCGATGAAACACTTTACCAAGTCGCACCTGTCAATGATCGTCGCCGCATCTGCTTTATCAACTTTGCTCGCCGCCCCAGCTTTGGCGCAAACCACCACGTTCACTTATCAAGGACGCCTGACCGACGCTTCGCTGGTGGCAAACGGCAGCTATGATTTCGAGTTTCGCTTGTTTGACGCGGCAGGCGTGGCAATCGGTGCGGCGCAGACACGGGAGGACGTTCAGGTTTCAAACGGCGTCTTCACCGTCGAACTCGATGCCGCCCTGTTTGCGGCCAACGCCTTTGACGGCGGCAGCCGTCTGCTGGAAATCGCTGTCAGGCGGGGCGACGAAACCGGAGACTTCACCATGCTTGCGCCGCGCCAATCCGTCACGAGCGCGCCGTATGCAATTCAGAGCGTTAACGCGACAACTGCAATGACGGCGCAAAACGCGCAGAGTTTAGACGGGCAACCCGCGAGTCAATTCATCCAAACCGACGATGCTCGTCTCTCCGATGCGAGAGCGCCGACGCCGGGCAGCAACTTCTACATTCAGAACAGCACTGCGCGGCAAGCCTCGACGAACTTTAACGTCTCGGGCAATGGCACGGCGGGCGGGACGCTTTCGGCAGCGACGGTCAACGCCGCGACCGCATACAACCTCGGCGGCAATCGCGTGCTGAGTAATGCCGGATCGAACAACCTGTTCGCGGGCGTCGGCGCGGGCTTGAGCATCACGACGGGTAACATCAACGCCTTCTTCAGTAGAGATGCGGGGCGGGCTAATACGACGGGCAGCCAGAATGCCTTCTTCGGCGCGCTCGCGGGCTTGAGCAACACGATTGGCGGCGACAACGCCTTCTTCGGTAGGTCGGCGGGCGAGTCTAACACGGCGGGCAACTTCAATTCCTTTTATGGCCGCAGCGCGGGCGGGAGGAACACGACGGCTAACGGCAACTCGTTCTTCGGCGCAAACGTAGGCCAGAATAACACGACGGGCGATGGCAACTCGTTCTTCGGCAGGGACGCGGCTCAAGCGAACACAACGGGCGGCGGCAACTCCTTCTTCGGCGCGCAAACGGGCCTGTTCAACACGACAGGCGGCAACAACGCCTTCTTCGGCACAAACGCGGGCCGGAACAATACGACAGGCAGCAACAACACGATGGTCGGCACGGATGCCAACGTCGCCTCCGGCAACCTCTCCTTCGCCACCGCCATCGGCGCAGGTGCGAGAGTCTCGACGAACAACACGGTCGTGCTTGGAAGAAGCAACGACACCGTGTGCATTCCCGGCAACCTCGTACCGGAGCGGGGCTTCATCCTCCGGTCGCCGGGCGGCTTCTGCTTCCTGCTCTTGGCCAGAGATGATGGCTCGGTCACGGGGGTACGCACCACCTGCCCCTAATCGCGCACGCGGCTCAGGCGTCAAGGACGACCGCTTAAGCGTCGCTTTTGTTAACGCCTTCAAATAACAGCAGGCGCAGATCGAAGGGCAGGCTCAGCC
>JBOGOY010000811.1:0-2614 GCA_050748185.1 Pyrinomonadaceae bacterium | reverse complement strand
CCGTGCGCGAGCGCGCGAAGGACGACACGCAGGGGTTGCTCGGCTTTTTGAAGACCACCAACAAGAGTTGGACGGTGACGTGGAACGAGGCCGACCCGGCGGCGCGCTTCTCAATGTTCGATCGGCAGGAGATCGCGACGGCCGCCGTGACCGACCAGCGCGACTGGTCCCAAGTGGACGAGCGCTGCACCGTGGGCGAGGGGCCAATTCCCGTGCAGTGCCGCTCGGCCTCGTGCGGCACTTGCTGGGTCGGCGTGCTCGGCGGCGCGGAAAAGCTCTCGCCCATCAGCGAGCGCGAACGCAAGGTGCTCCGCGACGCCGGCTATCTCGACACCGACGCGGCGCGCCCCGTCATCCGCCTCTCGTGTCAGGCGCAGGGCTTAGGTGCCATCTCGATCGTCATTCCGCCGTGGAACGGCTTTTTCGGCAAACACGTGCCAAAAATCCAAAGTCCAAAGTCTAAGGTCCAAAGTCAGCGGGATTGATCTCAGTCTTTTTGACTTGCGGCTTCTTGACTCAGGATCGACTTTGGACTTAATGAACAACCCACCGCCGCTGAAAAGGGACGCCGAGGGGCGCGTCGAGCCGCAGGCGCTCGGCGACTTGATCGCGTGGTTTCTCGATCACGACCGGCGCGTGGGCGCGGTGCGCCGCCCCGAAGTCGAAGAACTCTTTCAGTGGAAGCAGGCCGAGAGCCGTCGCGCGGGCGAAGAGGTCTACCCGTTCGAGAACGCCGAGGCGCGGCTCGCCGTCGGGGTCATGCAGGCGCTGGTCGTCAATGCGGACGAACGCGCCCTCCACGAATGGATCGGCCAACTGCTGAACGCGCTCGACGACGCCGCGAAGACTAACGGGGAGATCGCCGAGGCCTACGGGCTCGGGGCCGCGCTGGAAGGCAAGGAAGCGTCGCCGGTGACGGAGGCGGCGAAGATCCCCGTGGCGCAGGGGCGCGCGGCTTACCTGACGTGCTGCTGGCTCGAAGTTCTCTGCACGGCCGAGGTCCGCGTCCTCGGCTGGGTCTATCAGGAACTCTACGGCCGACCCTTCCACCCCGACAGCTTCTAAACGGCGCTCGCGCCCGAGAAAGTGAGCACTCTATGTCAGAGAGACCGAACTACTCCAATAACTCCCAGACGCTCGTCGTCGAGGCCGACATCTTCGACTTCGACACGGTCGAGCAGGAGAACGGACGCGCGACCGTGGTCCGCTTCCAACTTAAAAACCCCACCGTGCAGGCCGGCGACGTGCTGCTGGTCCTCTCGGGCAGCGACATCCACTTTCACGGCATGATCGGCATCGTCAACGAAGACGGCTCGGCCGTCGCCACCGATCGCCGCGGCTCGCTGTTGCCCGCGACAGTGCAGTAGCAGTGAGCAGTGAGCAGTGGTCAGTGGTCAGTGGTCAATATGAGCCCGTTGCAGTGGTTTGAGTGATCGTTCGGTGTGCTTGCGGCGTTGCAAGCGTGTTCTACTGACTACTGCTCACTGACCACTATTCACTGACCACTGCTCGTGGTAAATTGTCGGTCCACCGGAGCAGCACCCGGCCTCGCCCGCTTTCGTCGCCCCGGCCCGTCAACCCCACACGAGGGAGCGTGGTCCCAAAATGCCTTCAAACTCAGAACACACCCGCAGTCAGACGCAGCAGCAGCAGCAGCAGGCCCACACGCTGGCCGACATCCCGCTTTTCCGCGAGTTGGGCGGAGACGAACTCGCGGAGTTGAACCAAATGCTGGATGAGGTTCACTACCGCGCGGGTGAACCCGTCTTTTACGAGAACGATCCGGGCGACGCCGCCTACATCGTCCGCTCCGGCGCGGTGAGAATCTGGACTTACGATCAGGACGCGCGCGAGGTGACGCTGGCGCGCCTCGAACCGCACGAATTCTTCGGCGAGTTGGCCGTGCTCGACGGCAGCCCGCGCTCGGCCAACGCCACCGCCGTCGAAGACACTTCGCTCGGTCGTCTGAGCCGCGAACGGATGCAGGGCTTCCTGCTCGCCCACCCGCGGGCCGCGCTCCTGATGATTCAGGAAATCGGCAAGCGCCTGCGGCAGACCAACCGCATCGTCACCAAGCGCGTGACGCGCAACGTCAACGCCGAGATGGAGGAGCGTTTGTCTTTCGGCGATCGGGTCGCCGAGAGGGTCGCGGCCTTCGGCGGTTCTTGGACTTTCATCCTCATCTACTGCGCGCTGCTCTTCGGCTGGCTCGGCTTAAACGCTCTCGCGCTGACGCGCCTCGGGGCGGAGGGTGGCGCGAACCCTGACGCCCTCCATCCATACATCTTCCCGAACCTGCTGCTCTCGCTGACGGCGGCCCTCCAAGCCCCGATCATCCTGATGTCTCTGAAGCGCGCGCAGCGCAAAGATCGGCTCGCCTCCGAGAACGACTTTCGCGTCAACCTGAAGAGCGAGTTGATGCTCGAAGAGTTGACGCGGCGCATGGACCGCCTGCAGAACGAGCAGTTTGAGGAGTTGCTCACCGCGCTGCGACAGGCGGGGCAACAAATCGTGCCGGAGCACTTGCTCGCGGCCCGGCCGGCGGGCGGCGAGGCTCGCCCGCAGCACGGCCCCGGCCCGACTTGATCAGGACGCGGCCGGGATGGTATGAACT
>JBOGOY010000810.1:0-2633 GCA_050748185.1 Pyrinomonadaceae bacterium | reverse complement strand
ACTCGTTGGTGCGTAAGGTGCGGAAGCTTGAGCCGCCCGCGCGGGCGGAACTCCCGGCCGTCGCGCTGACGGCCTACGCCAGCGTCGAGGACCACGCCCGCGCCCTCGAAGCCGGCTTTCAGACGCATGTCGCCAAGCCGGTCGATCCGGAAGAGTTAGTCCGCGTCGTCGCCAGCGTCGCGGGCCGCAGAGAGAAGATAAATGCGGAATGACGGCGTGCGGGCCGGGCGACTGTTGGGCGGCTTAAGCGCCGCGGGAGAGTTGATGTCGAAGAAGCACGGGCCGTGGACCATTAACGCGACGAGGCAGGTGTATGAAGGTTTCTTCGTCGAGTTGTACGAAGACGACGTGATCAAGCCGGACGGCGCGCCGGGCAAGTATGCCACCGCGCACCTGCAGCCCGGCGTCACCGTGCTCGCGCTCGATGCAGACGGATTCGTCCATCTCGTGCGCGACTTCCGCTACGCCCTCGGCCGCGAGAGCGTCGAGGTGGTGGGCGGCGCAATCGACGAAGGCGAATGCCCGGAAGAGTCCGCGCGGCGCGAACTGAAAGAGGAACTCGGCATCGAGGCCGAAGAGTGGATCGATCTCGGCGTCTACGATCCAGTGACTTCAATCGTCCGTTCCGAGAGCCGGATGTTTCTGGCTCGCGGGTTGAAGTTCAAAGAGCCGGATCAGGACGGCTCGGAGAACCTCCGGCCGATCCGAGTCAAGCTCGAAGAGGCCGTCAGGATGGTGATGGAGAATGAGATCACGCACGGGCAGAGTTGCGTGCTGATCCTGAAGGCGGAGCAATTCCTACGCAGTGGAAAGGAGGCGTCTTGATGGCGACGGCGACACGGCAGCAGCAGCAGCAGCAAGGCGGCGCGGAGAAGCGCCCGCCGAAGAGGTCCCGGAAGGAGCAGATTCTGTCGCTCTTTATCTCGGGCATGACGGAGATCGAAGACCTCGCGCTGATCACCGGAGCGCGCCCGAGTTACGTCGGGTCGGTGTTGCAGGAGGCGGACCTGAAGACCGGCTACTTCGACCTCTACACGTCGAGCGCGCACCCGATGAACGTCTATTCAAAATTCTTCGCGAACCGCCTCGGCTTCAAGGATGAGGCGACGGCGCGCCACAGCGTCGAGGTGATCGACAACCTGCACCGGCAATTCGAACTGGCCGGAGACCGCGCGGGGCAGCACCACGCGCTGATGATGGCGCTCACGATGTTCGATCGCGCCCGCTGGACCGGCAAGGGGCCGGAGGCCGACGTATTTCGGCAATGGCTGCTGTCGCGGCTGAACGAGGCCGACCTGACAAGTCCGCCGGAAAACGAAAGCGAGCCGGCGGCGGAAAACGCCTTGCCATCGCCGGACTGAAGTCTGACGCACCCGACAAGTAATCAGCATTAAGGGGAGGAGAAAAGTATGCCGAACAACAACCGCAACAAAGCGAATCAACCGCCGACCGGCGAGGGCAAAAAGCAGAGCCCGACGCTCGGCGCCGGTGAGAAACTCGACAAGCGTTCCGAGGTGGTGCAGGCCCAACACGACCGAGCCGATCTGAACGTCGGGACCGCCGAAGACGAAGATGCCGCCCTGACGCACACGCCGGGCGAGAAGAACAACCCGCGGCGGGCGAAGGCCGGGCGCTGACTACCCATTTAGAGTAATCGCCTGACCATATCGTTAGTCGGCGCGGGGGCGAATGATCGTTCCCGGCCGAGGCGATGCGCTTACGGGCCGTGAAAACATGGGGGAAATGCTCGTACTCAGCTTGCTACTGTCGCGCCCGCCTTGTGGCACGATGGTTGTTAACTTCCAAGCCGAGTCGTCATTGAACGACATACTTGAAGAGGTCCGGTTGTGAAGGGGAGAGCACGACCGGGCCTCTTCAGTTTTACGCCTACTCCACACAAGGGGAATTTCCAACATGAAAAAGCTTTTAACCTCGACGTTATGCGCCGTCGTCCTGTTGGCCGCGATTGCGCCCGCGGTTTCGGCCCAGTCACGTTTCGGGCGCAAGTCGCGCACAGCGGCCATCATCGGCGCGGGCGCTGTGGCCGGGGCGCTTGTGGCCGGCAAGAAGGGGGCGGCCATCGGGGCGGGTTCGGGCGCGCTCTACGCGATGAACCGCGGCGCAGCGAAGCGTAATTTCAGTTCTAAGTCGCGCCGGATCGGGACGGTACTCGGCGGCACGGCCCTCGGGGCCGGACTTGGCGGCGCGTTCGGCGGCAAGCGTTCGGCCGCGGTGGGCGCGCTCGCCGGCGCGGGCGGCTCTTACCTCTACACCAAGCGGAGCCGCACCTATCGGCGTCGCTACTAGAGCGAAACTGAGTGGGCGGACGGTTCATGGTCAGTACCGTCTGCTTAATCTGGGCGCGCCGATTGCGGATTGAAAAGAACCTTTTTCTAAGCCTCAATCCGCAATCTCGCGACCCGCACACTCAAGTGGAAAAGCAACGAGCCCCGCGTCTTCTTGTGAGAGACGCGGGGCTCGCTGCTTTTTAGATTCAGGCTTTATAGCGGTTTGCAAATGGATGTAACCTGCGCTTGAAAACTCCCTTTTGGCTTCTTCTCATCCGTTAACAAATCCGCCCAATTGACCGGGTTACACGCAAATGCAAACTGCTATAAGTGTCGCCTCGTTAC
>JBOGOY010000809.1:0-2641 GCA_050748185.1 Pyrinomonadaceae bacterium | reverse complement strand
CGCTTCGAGCGCGCCGCCTTCATGTACCGCCGCGTCAAGTCGTTCAACCCTCGGACGAACTGGCAGATGATTGACGTGCCCGACGCCGGTCACGACCAGCGAAAGATGGCCCCGGCGGCGCAAGCTTTCCTGCGCTCGCAGGAGGAACGCCCCCGGCGGCAGCGCACCACGGTGACTCCGACTTCGCACTTGCCCTAAGAGTTTGAGGCGGAACTTGAAGCCGCCGCACTAAAGGCGTCGCTTTCACTCGCGGCGCGTTTGTCACAACTTGTTACATCTTTTTTACACGGCGCGTAGCGATTGATTGATCGCCCGTCGCGTACTCTCCCGCCACCATTATTCCGCGAACGAAGCCGGGGGGCGCGCGCCGCTCCGGCCGTCCGACACGCCACAACTCTTGCCATCAGAAAGGGAACGCCATGCGTCACATCTCTCCGTTCGCCACCTCCTTCAGGCCGGTCACACTACTCGCCGCCGGCGCGATCATCTGCGCGCTTCTCGCCTCCGTCACTACTCACGCCCAATCCGTCAACGGGCGGGTCGAAGGCACGGTGCGCGACGCGGCTGCGGCGGTCGTGTCGAACGCGGCCGTCACCATCACCAACTTGCAGACGGGCGCGACGCGCAACGCCACGACGAACGACGAGGGCGTCTTCGCCATTCCCGAAGTGTCGCCCGGCCCGTACAACGTGCGGATCGAGGCGAGTAGTTTCAAGACGGCGAGCATCCCGAACGTGGCGGTCGAGGTCGGCACGCCGGCGACTTTGACCGTCGAGTTGGAAGCCGGCGAAGTCAGCGAAGTCGTCACCGTTGACGCGAGCGCGGCGCAGGACGTGGTCAATACGACGAATGCCGAGATCGGCGACGTGGTGGAGCGCCGCCGCGTGCTGGACCTCCCGCTCGACGGGCGCAACCCGCTCGATCTAATCACACTGCAAGCCGGGGCGAGCGACACGGGGCGCGTCAACGGCGTGCGTGCACGCGGCATCAACATCACCGTCAACGGCATCAACGCCTCCGACAATTTCAACAAGTCGGAGGACAACATCATCGACAACCCGACAATCCCCGTCTCGGTCGAATCCGTGCGCGAGTTTCGCGTCACCACGGGCCTCGCGACCGCCGAGTTCGGGCGCGGCAGCGCGCAGGTCAACGTCATCAGCCAGTCGGGCACGAACCGCTTTTCCGGCTCGCTCTTCGAGTTCCACCGCAACACGGCGCTGAACGCCAACAACTTCTTCAACAACCGGCAAGGGCTGCCGCGCGAAACGCTCATTCGCAATCAGTTCGGCGGGCGCATCGGCGGCCCCGTCTTGATTCCGAAACTCTATGACGGGCGCGATCAAACATTTTTCTTCTTCTCTTACGAAGGCACGCGCCTCGCCGCCTCCGAAACCGTCAACCGCCTCGTCTATACCGAGCCGGCGCGCCGAGGAGATTTCCGTTACCTCAACGGGCTGGTGACGACGCCGACCAACGTCGCCAACAACCCCAACGCCGTCCGCGCAGCCGCGAACCTGCTCACGCTGCGACCGGGATTTAACACGGCCGATCCGACCACCGCCGCGCTCATCGCGCGCACGCCTGTGCCGAACAACTTCGATCTCGGCGACGGGCTGAACACCGGCGGCTTCCGTTTCAACGCGCGTCGCGCCGCGCCGAAAGACATCTACAGTTTCCGCCTCGACCACCGTTTCAGCGACAAATACTCGTTTGAACTCAACTACGCCTACGGCAACGATTTCCAACTCGGCGATGTCGTCAACTCGCGCTTGCAACTCTTCCCCGGCGAATTCGGCACGGATCGAATCCTGCGCGGGCGCGGCTTTTCCACCGCTTTGTTAGCCGCCCTCTCGCCAACCTTAGTCAACGAATTTCGTTTCGGCTTCCAGAACGCGAGCACCGACTTTATCAATCAAAGTTTCGGCGCGACGCCGGCCATCGTCGTCTTGAACACGGTGACGAGTCCGTTCTACACCAATGCCAACAACGGACGGCAGACGCCCGTCTATCAGTTCATCGACAATCTCACACATACGCGCGGCAACCATCTCATCAAGACCGGCTTCGACATTCGCCTCTTGCGCGGTCGCCGCTACAATTTCGCCGGCACGATTCCGACGGTTGACCTGAGCATCACCGACAACAACCCCGGACTGGCGACCTCGAACTTTCCGGGCATCGTCAATTCCTCAAGCGCCGCGGCGGCGAGCGTCAATTTCGCCAACAGCTTGCTGAACAACCTGACGGGCGCGATCAGGCGCGTCAGCCAAACTTTCAATGCCGCCGAGCGCGACGCCGGTTTTATCCGCGACCAACCGCTCAGGCGCGAATACCGCACGGAAGAATTCGACTTCTACGTGCAGGACTCATGGAAAGTGCGCCCGAATCTGACGCTCAATCTGGGCTTGCGCTACGAGTATTCCACCGTGCCGCGCGAAGCGAACAATCTCATCTCGCTGCCGGTCGGCGGTGTGTTCGGCCCGACCGCGCCGGAAAATCTTTTCGTCCCCGGCGGCACGCTTGGGGCGCGCACCATGAACGACCTTGTGCCCGAAGACTTTCAGTTCTTCAAGAACGACCGCAATAACTTCGCCCCCGTGGTCAGCTTCGCTTACTCGCCTTTCGGAGACGGCAAGAC
>JBOGOY010000808.1:0-2646 GCA_050748185.1 Pyrinomonadaceae bacterium | reverse complement strand
ACCTTCTTTCAATCCGCAATCCGAAATCCACCGCTCCGCAATCCCCTACCCCGTCCGCCGTCAACAGTCTATGGTCCGTCTTCTTTCTTCGGCCGTCTTCATGTAGCATCCTTTTGGCTCGGCACATCCTGAACCGTCTCTAACTGTCCACACATGAATCGAAGGCGCCTCTCCGTCCTTGTCCTGCTGTCGTTCTACCTGTTTCAAGTTCGGCCTCTGATGGCACAGACGCCTATGGCGGCAGGCGCATCTGCCCGCGAGCAGACTTTGTCCGTAGCAGGTTTGCGCGCGCGCGTCACTATTCGGCGCGATGATCGGGGTGTTCCGCACATCGAGGCCGCCAACGATGCGGATCTGTTCTTCGCCCAAGGGTACGTGACCGCGCAGGATCGTCTGTGGCAGATGGACCTGTTGCGGCGGACGGCGCGCGGAGAGTTGGCGGAAATCTTCGGCCAACTCGTGCTCGAAGAAGACAAGCGGCGGCGCGCCTACGGCTTCGCGCGCGTCGCTCAGGGCGCGCTCGACACTCTCCCGACCGAAACGCGCGCCGCCCTCGAAGCCTACGCGCGCGGCGTCAACGCCTACGTCGCAACGCTCGACGACAGCCCCGGCAATCAACTCCCGGTCGAGTTCCGGCTGTTGCAGTACAAGCCGCGACCGTGGATCCCACTCGATTCGTTGACGCTCATTAAGAATTTCTCGGAAGCGCTTTCGACCACTTGGACGGCCGATCTGATGCGGGCCGCGCTCGCGGATCTGCCGGCGGAAAAGCGCCAGATGCTACTGCCCGAAACTTCCCCGCTCGACGTGATCGTCTTCGGCAGCGACCGCCCCGCGCCGCTAAAGGCTGCGCCTAAGAGAAACGCCCCCGCGCGCGCGGCTCTTTCGGCGCATCTCACGGCCAGCGAAGAGGCACGCGCTGAAATTTTCGCTGAGGTCGCGCGCGCCGTTGAGTCGAACGAACGCACGCGCGCGATGCTCGGCTTCGCCGCCGGGCCGGGCCTCGAAGCGAGCAACAACTGGGTGGTCGGTGGCAAACACACGGTCAGCGGCAAGCCGTTGCTCGCCAACGATCCGCACCTCGCGCCTTCGGCCCCGCCCATCTGGCACATGGCGCACCTGAAAGCGCCGGGCATCAACGTCGCAGGTGTCGCTGCGCCGGGCACGCCCGGCATCGTCATCGGCCACAACGAGCACATCGTGTGGGGTCTCACCAACCTCGGACCGGACGTGCAGGATCTCTACCTCGAAAAGTTCAGCGCCGACGGCAAGACCTATCAGACGCCCTCCGGCCCGCGCTTGGCGGAGGTGCGCGTCGAAGAGATTAAAGTCCGCAAGGGTCCAACCGATCCCGCGACCGACACGGTGAGGCACGAAGTCACGTTGACGCGCCACGGCCCCATCATTCTCGCCCGTGGAGGCGCGCGTTACAGCCTGCGCTGGACCGCGCTCGATCCGCAGTTTAACGAGCTGCTGGCTTTTCATAAGCTGAATCGCGCGCGCGACTGGGACGAGTTTCGCGGGGCGCTCAAAGAGTGGGGTGGCGCGACGCAGAATTTCGTTTACGCCGACGTGAAAGGCAACATCGGCTATTACGGCGCGGGCAAGATTCCGGTGCGGAAGACCGGCGACGGAAGCACTCCTTACGACGGCTCGACCGACGCGGGCGAGTGGACCGGCTTCATCCCGTTCGACAAGTTGCCACACGTCTTCAACCCGCCCGAAGGGATGATCGTGACGGCCAACAGCCGCGTCGTCGGCGTTGATTACCCGTTTCACCTGACGCACGAGTGGGCCTCGCCCTACCGCTCGCGCCGCATCTACGAACTGCTCAAGGCGACGCCCAAACACAGCGCCGACACGTTCCGCCGGATTCAGGGCGACACTTACACGATCGGCGGCGTCGCCTTTTCTCAAGCCGTCCTCGATGTCGGGCGCTCGCTCAAGACCGCGCCCGGCCCCGAGCAGGCCGAGTTGTTCGATCAATTCCAGAACTCGCTCAAACAGTTCGCCGCATGGGACGGGAAGTTGAGCGCCGACACGCCCGTTGGTCCCCTGCTGGCCGAGATGCAGGTCGCGCTGCGACCACGCATCCTGAACGCGGCCGTCGGCGCGGACCGCGCCGCGCAGTATCGCTGGGCCAGCGGTGATCTGTTCATCAACCGCCTCGTCACCGAGCGGCCCGCGGCGTGGCTGCCCGCCGAGTTTAAAGACTACGGCGAACTTTTGCTGGCCTGCTACAAAGACGCGCGCGAGGCGCTGACGAAACGGATCGGGGCCGACGAGGCGCAGTGGACTTGGGGCCGTTACGCGCAGTCGCGTTTCCCACACCCGCTGGCGTCGGTCCCGATAGTCGGCCAGCAGTTCGTCATTCAGCCCTTCCCGCAGAATGGGGCCGGCGGGCGGCCGGGCGCGACGGTCAACGTCGGCTCAGGCGTCTCGATGCGGCTCATTGCCGATCCATCCGACTGGGATCGGACGCAGCAAGGCATCGCGCTCGGCGTCTCCGGTGATCCGAAGAGCCCGCATTGGAACGATCAACTAGCCGACTGGCGCGCCGCGACGCCCCGCGCCCTGCCGTTCAGCCAGCCGGCGGTCGCGTCGGCCACGCGCGCAACGCTGGTGCTGACGCCCGCGGGACAATAG
>JBOGOY010000807.1:0-2649 GCA_050748185.1 Pyrinomonadaceae bacterium | reverse complement strand
TCCCATGACGTACATCCTCGGCATCTCGGCTTACTACCACGACTCGGCGGCATGTCTCGTGCGCGACGGCGAGATTGTGGCCGCCGCGCAGGAAGAGCGGTTCACGCGCCGGAAACACGACGCATCGTTTCCGGCACACGCCGTCGAGTTTTGCCTGCGGCACGCGCAGATCACGCCGGCCGAACTCGACTACGTCGCTTTTTACGACAAGCCATTGTTGAAATTCGAGCGGCTGCTCGAAACCTACATCGACTATGCGCCGCGCGGCCTGCGCTCGTTTCTGCTGGCGATGCCCGTCTGGTTGCGCGAAAAGCTGTGGACGCGCGAGCAAATAGCGGATGCTTGCGAGGGCTTCAAAGGCAAAATCCTGTTCACCGAACATCACGAGTCGCACGCCGCTTCGGCCTTCTTCCCGTCGCCGTTCGAGTCGGCCGCGTGCCTGACGTTGGATGGCGTCGGCGAGTGGGCCACTTCGTCTTTCGGCCACGGGCGCGGCCACGAATTGCACCTGCTCGGCGAGTTGCACTTTCCGCACAGCTTGGGCCTGCTCTACTCGGCTTTCACTTACTACACCGGATTTCGTGTCAATTCCGGCGAGTACAAAGTGATGGGCCTCGCGCCCTACGGCGAGCCGCGTTACGTGCAAAAAATTCTCGACGAACTCGTTGACCTGCGCGCAGACGGAAGCCTGCGCCTGAATATGAAGTATTTCAATTTCGCGCACGGGCTGACGATGACGAACGCCGCTTTTGACGAGTTGTTCGGCGGCCCCGCGCGCCGGCCAGAAAGCGAACTGACGCAACGCGACATGGACCTTGCGCGCTCAGTGCAGGAGGTGACTGAGTTGGCAATGCTCGGGATGGCTCGGCACGTCCAACACGTAACGGGCGAGAAGAATCTGTGCCTCGCGGGCGGCGTCGCGCTTAACTGCGTAGGCAACGGGCGCATCCTGCGCGAGGGACCGTTCGAGCGTGTATGGGTCCAGCCGGCGGCGGGCGACGCGGGCGGCGCTCTCGGCGCGGCGCTCTCGGTCTGGCACCAATACCTCGGCCAACCGCGCGACGTGGCCGCCGTCTGTCAAGGTCATGCCGACGGGATGCGCGGCGCGTACCTCGGCCCCTCTTACACGACCGGCGAGATCCTCGACTTTCTCGAAGCGGCGGGGGCGCGCTACCGTCTGGTCCCCCGCGTGGAACTGGCCGAGACGGTGGCGCGCCTCATCGCGCGGGGCAAAGTGGTCGGCTGGTTTCAGGGACGGATGGAATTTGGGCCGCGCGCGCTCGGGGCGCGCAGCATCCTCGGCGATCCGCGCTCGCCGTTGATGCAGCAGCAGATGAATCTCAAGATCAAGTTTCGCGAATCGTTCCGCCCCTTCGCGCCCTCGGTGTTGCGCGAGCGCGTCGCGGACTTCTTCGAGTTCGACGCCGACTCGCCCTACATGCTGCTCGTTGCGCCTGTCAGGAAAGAGTTGTGTACGCCGATGAGCGCCGAGCAGGAGCGGCTGTTCGGACTCGACAAACTGAATGTCCCGCGCTCGGCGATTCCGGCCGTGACGCACGTCGATTACTCGGCGCGCGTCCAGACCGTGCGGCGCGAAGACAACCCCGTTTACTACGATCTGATCGCGGCCTTTGAAAAACTGACCGGCTGTCCCGTCCTCATCAACACCTCGTTCAACGTGCGCGGAGAGCCGATCGTCTGTACGCCCGAAGAGGCTTACACCTGTTTCATGCGAACTGAGATGGACGCGCTCGTGTTAGAGGACTTCGTGCTGGAGAAAGAGTCGCAGGACCAAAGCCAATTCATTGAAGATCAGTCGTGGCAGGAGGAGTTTCAGCTTGATTAAGAAAACGCTCGAAACGCCCGCCGCCCGCCGCGCGCAGGGGCGCAAGACGGCGCTCCTCGTCGGCGCGGTGCTCGGGCTGATTGCGGCGTGGAGCTTTTACCGCGAGCGGACGACTGTCGCCGCCGTGCTCGGCGGTGTGTCGGCGGCACTCGTCCTCGCGGGCCTGTTGCTGCCCTCGCTCGCGTGGCGCTTCCACGTCCTGTGGATGCGCTTCGCTGTTCTACTCGGCTATGTCAACAGCCGCATCCTGCTGACGTCGTTCTACTACACGGCCTTCGCCCTCTATGGCGTCGTCTCCCGACTCGTCGGGCGCGATCCGCTGAACCGGCGCGGCCCCCGGCGCGAAAGCTATTGGATTCCGCGCAAAAGCACGCGACAGGCGAAAGAGCAGTTTGAGAAATTGTTTTGAAGGTAGCGACTCAACTGTGACAGACAAAAGTCAGCAGGAACGGCTTTCCTCTTCGCGACCTTCGCGGTCTCTCTTTGCGCTCTTGGCGGTTAAGCTGAGTTTAACCGCCAAGGACGCGAAGAGAGCCGCCAAGCACGCAAAGGCATTCACCTCTCGCCTCTCGGCCTCTACCGATTTGGAAAGCTCCCTCCGCGTTCATGAAGGCGAAGGTTGGCTCTGGCTGGCCCTTCCGAAATTGGCCTTGATGACTTTGGCCGGCTCGGACGCGGGGACCGTCACGATGTACAGTTGGTCATAATCAGAATCGTTCAACGCGGGCGCGGGTTTACCCGACAGAGCTTCGACCAATGACGGGACGGTGTTGCGGTGTCCGACCACCAAGACTGTCCGGCCC
>JBOGOY010000806.1:0-2649 GCA_050748185.1 Pyrinomonadaceae bacterium | reverse complement strand
CTCCTTGACTGCCGACCACCTGCGCCGTCCGGCCTGCGTCGCTCTGCACACCGCGCAGAAATTGGTCCCACGCTGCCAAAGCCAACTCGACTTGTCTGACATGCCGTTCGCGCTTCTTGCGAAACTTTTTACGCTCGGTCTCAGCTAGAGGTTCAAGCAGCGCGAAAGTGATATTGACCGGCTGGTAGTTGTCAGTCTGCGCCTGCGAGACGTAACGCGCCAGCGCGCCCGTTGCCGTCGCGGGCGGAGCCTCGACCAATTCCTGCCCAGCCACCAGACGCGCGGCGTTTAATCCGGCGAGCCAGCCCGTCGCCACCGACTCGACGTAGCCTTCGACGCCGCTGATCTGCCCGGCGAAGAAAACTTCGGGGCGCTCGCGCATCCGCATCGTCGGGGCGAGCACGCGCGGCGCGCGGATGTATGTGTTGCGATGAATCTGCCCGAACTGCAAAAACTCGGCCTGCTCCATGCCGGGGATCAGACGCAGCACGCGCGCCTGCTCGCCGTAGCGTAGATGGTTCTGAAAGCCGACGAGGTTGTAAGCGTCGGCCAGCAGGTTCTCCTGCCTCAGTTGCACCGCCGCGAACGGCTCGCGACCCGTGCGCGGATCACGCAGGCCCACCGGCTTCATCGGCCCGTAGCGCAACGTGTCGTAGCCGCGCCGCGCCAGTTCCTCGATCGGCAGGCACGCCTCGAACCAATGCGTCTCCTCGAAGCGTTGGAGCGGCACGCTCTTGGCCTCGACCAACGCATCGTAAAAGCGGCGATACTGTTCCTCGTCGAACGGGCAATTGAGGTAATCGTCGCCGCCTTTATCGTAGCGCGCGGCGCGAAAGGCGACTTCCCGGTTGACCGAATCCGCCGCGACGATGGGCGCGATCGCGTCGTAGAAATAAAGCTGCCCGTCGCCGGTCAGCCGCACGATCTCTTCCGCGAGCGCGTCGGAACAGAGCGGCCCGGCGGCGATGATCGTTAATGCGTCTTCCGGCACGCGCGTCAACTCTTCGCGCACGACAGTGATGTTCGGGTGCGCCTCGACGCGCGCCGTGATCAATTCCGCGAAGCGATGCCGGTCCACCGCCAGCGCCGCCCCGGCCGGCACGCGCGTCTCCGCCGCCGCTTCTAACACGAGCGAGCGCCCCCGCCGCAACTCTTCTTTCAACAAGTAAGGCGCTGTTCCCGGCTCGTCAGATTTTAAGGAATTGGAGCAGACGATCTCCGCCAGCTTGTCCGTCCGGTGCGCGGGCGTCTGCTTGACGGGCCGCATCTCATACAGACGCACACGCGCCCCGCGCTCGGCCGCCTGCCAAGCTGCCTCGACTCCGGCGAAACCGCCGCCGATCACCACAATCTCTTGCATGGAGTAAATCGTAACCCGGCTCAGTAAGAGTGCGCTGCTAACTTCGCTCGTAAGCTTTAAGGAACTCGTCGCGGGAGATGCCGGCTTGGGTGCAGACGGCGCGCAACGTGGAACTTTTCAGCCGCGCGTGGTTGGGCATCGTCAGCGGCGTCCTCGTCCCGTCCGGGTTGTTGCGCGCCATCGCGATGTGCTCGGCTTCGCGCACGATCTGAAAGCCAAGCAGATTAAGCGCCCTGACGACATGACTCTTCGGCGCGTCAACGGGAAACTGTGCCACTAAGCCGTCATTCCTGCTTCAGCGATGAACGCTTCAAGGACGGGCGGATCGTCATCGAATGCCTCTGTGCCGAAGGTTTCGATGTGAAAGCGAATCGCCGATTTCACGTCGGCGAGCGCTTCATCATAGGTGTCGCCCGCGCCGACCACGATGCCTTTCAGACCGAGGGGGTAGGCGACGTAACCGTCGGCGTGTTTCTCGATGATGATCTTCAAGTGCTGCTGCATCCATTCACCTCACGTGCTCCGATGTTAACACGGTCAAGCAAAGTCACTGCTGCTTGACCGGCGCGTCAATTTTCCCTTCGTCCGTCTTCGTGCTGAAGCGCTTGTAGTCGCTGTACTCGCGCACAGCGTCGATGCGGAAGCCGGCGAAGAGGAAGACTTTGGCGGCGGCGTTGATCTGAGCGAAGCGCGGGAGCCAGACGCCGTCGGCGAGGCGCGTCTGCTCGAAGGCGAAGGCCGAGCCGGGCTTAATGGAAGCCAGCAGCCCACCGCCGATCTTGAAGCTCTCGTCGAGGCGCGCTTCGAGGCGCATCACCTGCCGGTCAATCGGGTCGATCCACACGACGCCTGAAAGCTTCGACGCGATCGACTCGCCGCGGTTCGAGGGCTTGAAGCCGGGGCGCGGGCGGAAGTCGAAGACGATGGCATCGCGCTCGCGGAAGCGTTCGCGGCGAGGTGCGACGAATTCGCAGGCGCGCAGAAAAGCGCTGATCCCTAGGTCATCGTCGTCGCCGTCTTTGCCCGCGCCGGTCTCGTTGCGCTGCGCGGCCTGCTCGCGTTTCTGTTTGCGCTTCTCGTTCTCGCGTTCGAGTTTTTCGAGTTCTTCGCCGACTCGTCGCTCTTCCTTCGCCAAACGCTCAGGCGTGAGCGGGACGTTGTTCTCGCTGATGAGTTTCAAGACGCGCCCGCCGCCCGGCGCGGGATAAATTTCGTGAATCTCGGTCGTTTCTTTTTTGACCTCGCCGCGATCGTTAATCTCGCGCTCGGTCCCCTTGCGCGTGTAGGTG
>JBOGOY010000805.1:0-2650 GCA_050748185.1 Pyrinomonadaceae bacterium | reverse complement strand
AGCCAGTAGCCAGTAGTCAGTAGCCAGCATCAAGACACATGCTTTGCTACTGGCTACTGGCTACTGACTACTGGCTACTCTCTCATGGAACCTCCTTTCGATGTCCGCGCGATTCAAGCCATCCTGCCGCACCGCCCGCCGTTCCTGCTCGTCGATCGTGTCCTCGAACTTTTGCCTAAACAGCGCATCGTCGCCGTCAAACAGGTGACGGTCAACGAGCCTTTTTTCGCGGGTCATTTTCCGGGCGCGCCCGTCATGCAGGGCGTGCTGATCATCGAGGCGCTGGCGCAGGCCGGGGCGATCCTCGCGCTGCGCGAGTTTGTGGATCGCGGAGAGAAACTCCCGCTTTTCAGCGGCATCGAGAAGGCGCGTTTTCGCCATCCCGTCGTCCCCGGAGACACTTTGATACTTGAAGTGACGGCGCTCAGGACCGGCACCCGCGTCCAGCGGATGCGCGGTGAGGCGAAGGTCGAAGGCCGCGTCGTCGCCGAGGCCGAGATCACGTGCGTCGTCGTGGACCGCAGCGCAACACAGTCGTAACCGGGGGGACGCGGGGAAGCGGGGAAAGGGCGAAACGGTACAGCGGGATCTCCATTTCGCCCTTTCCCCGCTTCCCCTTTTCCCCTCTTGTGCGCTCCCTTTCAATTTGATGATTCACCCCACCGCCATCGTCAGCCCGCGCGCCGAAATAGGGGACGGCTGTTATGTCGGCCCTTATTCGACCGTCGGCGAAGAGGTGAGTTTGGGGAAAGGCGTCAGGCTGGAGTCGCACGTCGTCGTGGACGGGCGGACCTTGATCGGCGACGAGACCCACATCTACCCGTTCGTCTCGGTGGGCCTCGCCTCGCAGGATTTGAAGTATCGCGGCGAGCCGGCCGAGACTCGCGTCGGACAGCGCAACCGCATCCGCGAGTTCGTCACCATCCACCGCGGCACCGAAGGCGGCGGGATGCTCACGCGCATCGGCGATGATTGCCTAATCATGGCGCAAGCGCACGTCGCGCACGACTGCCTCGTCGGCGACCGCGTCATCCTCGCCAACGCCGCCACCCTTGCCGGCCACGTCAGCGTGGAAGACGGCGCGAACATCGGCGCTTATTCCGGCGTCCACCAGTTTTGCCGCGTCGGGCGCGAGGCCTACGTCGGCGGCTATTCGGTCGTCGTCAAAGACGCGCTCCCCTTCGCGCTCACGGTCGGGAATCACGCCAAGTGTTACGGCCTCAACGTCGTCGGCATGAAGCGACGCAACTACCTGAAAGAGACCGTCGAGGCGCTGCGCCACGCCTTCCACCTGCTGCTCTCCGCAAAGCTCAACACCACGCAGGCGCTCGCACGCATCCGCGCGGAAATCACCGACACACCCGAAGTCGAAGAACTCCTGCGCTTCATCGAGACTTCGAACCGAGGAGTCGTTAAGTAGAGGGGAATGACTCGCAGGCGTGATAGGTCAGCACCGCCTGCGGTCGCGCAATGGGGTTAAGTTACGCGATGACATAGCTCGGACTGAGCCATGACCGATTCGCGAAACAGCCCCGCTCAGTCGTCGAGCGTCGCAAACAAGATTCCCAACACGGCGAGGACCGCGCCGACGCCGGCGATGACCCCGATCGTGACGGCCTTCGCGGTCGAGTGGCCGCGGTTGTTCTCCAACTTGGCGACGTCGCCGTAGCGGACGATGCTCGGCTGGTCCGTCTTCCGATCGCGCACGATGAAATCCACTTCCCGCGCCTGCGAGATGTAACCCTTGATTTTCGTGCCGTCCTTCAGCTTGACCGTCACTTTTGCCTTCTCGCCGATCCCGGCGCGCGCCACTTTGCTCTTGACCTGCTCGCCGGCCTCCTGTGCGTCCTGTGCGATCGGAGCGTTAGACGCTGCGGGCGCTGCCGTCGCGACCGCTTGCGCCAACAACACCGAAAGGACGAGGGCCATCGATTTTCTGAACATCTTTACATCTCCCGCTGCGTGGTTGAATTTCTGACGGACCCCGAGGGCAACATTGATGCCGAGGCCTGAGCGTCAGGGAATCGAAGGAAATGTGTGAAGAAGTCTGACTTGTCGTCCTCGCGGCATGGCCCCTGCAACAATATTCCGACTATTGACGAACACGCTTGACAGGAACCCCGGCGCTATCCGATACATAAACCAGTCTCTTCAGTCGCGACGACCCGCGTTGAAGCGGGCAGGTTAACCGTTCCGAGGGCCGGACTTCAGAACTCATGCAGACGATTCACCAACCAAACTCAAACTCGTGCGGCGCGCTCGTGTGCCTGCGCCGCACATTCCTTGTCGTGGCGGCCACGGTGTTGTGCGTCGCGCAATCCGCGGCACAGGCGAAAACGTCCGTCTCCATGGCCGTCCTGACGCGCATTGTGCGCGCCGAGGACGAGCGGCGTTGGGAAGAAGCAGACCTCGGCGCGCTCTTGAATAACGGCGACGCGCGGGTACGCGAACGCGCGGCGCTTGCCACCGGCAGAATCGGCGACCCGCGCGCTGTCGGCCCGCTCGCCTTTTTGATAGAGAAAGACCCCGACGAGGACGTGCGGCGGATGGCCGCTTTCGCGCTCGGCGAGATCGAAGCGCCGGAAGCCGCACGGGCGCTGCTCGCGGCGCTCGCGCGCAAAGAAGGCGACGCGGGCGCGCCGTCCCCGCG
>JBOGOY010000804.1:0-2653 GCA_050748185.1 Pyrinomonadaceae bacterium | reverse complement strand
GCCGAGCACACGCGCTGCGCCGATTACTTCGTCGGGCGCGGCCAGTGGGAACAAGCGGTGCGCCACCTGCTCGCCTCGGGGGACCAAGCGCGCGCCGCCCAGATCATCGCCGAGCGCGGCGCGGAGTGGATCGCGGGCGGCGCGTTCGGACTACTGCTTGTGCTCACCGGAGAGATCTCGACCGCCGTCCTCGAAGCCCACCCGCGCTCACTCGCGCACCGCGCCGAGGTGCTGCGCCTGCGCGGCGAGTACGATGCGGCGCAGGGTCTCTTTCGTCGCGCCGCCGCGCTGCTGCACGGGCAGGGCGACCGCGAGGGCGAGGCCGACGCCTACCACTCGCTCGCCACCATCGAGCGCCGCCGCGCCGACTTCGACGCGGCCTTCGGGTATCTTGACGCGGCGGTCGCTCTGTCGGGCGAAGAGGCAACCGTCCGCACGCGCTGCGCCAACACGCGCGGCCTGTGCCTGCTCGCGCTCGGCCAGCACGCCGAGGCCGAGCGCGAGTTTCGCGCCGCGCTGCAACTGGCCGAGTTGCAGCACGACGCGCGCTACGCGCGACTCGTCGCCCACAATCTCGGACTGCCCGCGATGGGCCGCGGCGATTTCCTCGAAGCTCTGCGCTGGTTGCGCCGGATGCTGCGCGAAGGGGCCGACGGAGCAGGGGGAGGCGGCGGGGCGGCGGGAGGCGGCGGGGCGGCGGGAGCGGAGGCCGGGCCGCCCATCCCGCAGGAGGCCACCGCCTGCCTCAACATGGCGCGCTGCTACCTCTTCCGCGGCGAACTGGAACAGTGTGAGCAGTATCTCGAACGCGCGATGGATCGCTGCCAGACCTTCAACCTCGCGGCCCTCACTGGCGAGGTGCTGGAGACTTACGGCAACCTCTACCGCGAGCGCGGCGACGCGCCGCGCGCCGCGGAGTTTTACGAGCACGCCGCGCGCTCCTACGAAGGGGCCGGCCTCGACGTGTCGCGCATCGAGGTACAGGAAGAGCGCGCTCTACTCCACCTTCAGGCCGGAGAGTTGCGACCGGCGCGCGTCCTGCTGGATCGATTAGTGGACGCACGCGGGGAGACGGGGGACCAATCCGGCGCGATGACGGCCCGGCTCGCCCGCGCCCGCGTCATGCTCGCGCAGCAGGAGACGGACGCCGCCACGGCCGAACTTGAAGAGATTCTTCCGTCCTTTCGCGCACAAGGGCTCTACTATTACGAAGCGCAGGCGTCGCTCGCGCTCGCCGGCTGCCTCCGACTCACCGGCCGCGAGACCCAGATGATGCTTCACCTGCGGCGCGCTCTCGATCTCGCCGCGCGCTACGACTACGACTACTGGCTGAGGCGTGAGATCGGGCGCGCCCCGGCGCTCTTTGCCGCCCCGGAAGTGATCGAACTGTTGCCGCCCGATCTGCGCGAGCAGGTGGCCCTCGCCACCGCCGCCGCCGCGCAGCGGCAGGCCGGCGACGGCGCTCTGGCCGCGCGGGAAGGGTCGCCTGCGGCGGCCACGCAGTCCGCGCCGCCGAAGCCCTCCGCCGATCTGACGATCAGGATGCTCGGCCCCGTGGAGATTCACCGCGACCCGGCGCGCCCCCTCGCCGCCGACGCATGGACCACCAAGCGCGCCCGCGACATTCTCTGTTTCATCGCCTCGCGCCGCCACCGCCGCGCATCGAAGGACGCGATCATCGACACCTTCTGGAATGAGGCCGATTTCGAGGCGGTCGAAAAAAACTTTCACCCGACCGTCTCGCACGTCCGCAAGGCGCTCAACAGCCGGCAGCCGATCAAGCAGAACTTCCTGCTCTACCGCGACGGCGATTACCTGCTCAATCAGGAGTTCTCCTACCACGTCGATACCGAAGAGTTCGACCGCCTCGTCGCCGAGGCCGACGCCGCGCGCCGCGCCGGGCGACAGGAAGAACAGATCAGCCGCTACGAGCAGGCCGTCGCGCTCTACCGCGGCGACTTCATGCAGGGCTCATACGAGGAATGGGCCGAGGAGCAGCGTTCCTATTACAAAGAGCAATACCTGCGGATGCTGGAGGCGTTGGCGCATGACGCCGCCCGGACCGGAGACTGGCCGCGCGCCCTCCACCTCGCGCAACAGATTCTCAAAGACGACCCGTTCCGCGAAGACATGCACTGCATGATCATGCGCGCGCATGCCGCGCTGGGGAACCGCGTCGCCGTCAAAGATCAGTATGAGGCGTTGCGCCGCCTGCTCAGGAAAGAACTGGGCGTCGAGCCGACCGCTGAGACGCAGAAGGCGCTGCGGCAACTGACGGCGTGAGGCCGCGCTGCACACGCGGGCCGGTGGCAATGAGCATGACGAAGAGTAAAACGGCGTGTGAACGCGGATAAGACAGGAGAAGGCCGCGAATGCACGCGGATAGGACGCCAGACTATGTGGATTCATTAATTTACGCCCTTCCGCGGCCGATTTGACACACTGACACGGAGCCATACCGCGGCACGCGCTTTTCTTGGCCCATCAGAGAGGTTTATGTTATTTTTGCTTCCCCGACATACCCCTTTACCCCATCGTAAGATGAGTTCGCCGGGCGCGGCGAGGTTGGCCTCACCGCGCGGCCGTTTGTTCACTCACTTTCACCGGATGCGTCTTTCGGCCTGACAGTATGTCTTTGTGATGAGACTTAACT
>JBOGOY010000803.1:0-2654 GCA_050748185.1 Pyrinomonadaceae bacterium | reverse complement strand
GGGCTTCCGATCTGGGAGCCTTCGCCGGTTTATAAGCACCAGAAGGCGGTGGATCGTGTGCGCGCGTCTTTGCGCCGAGCCGCTGGCCCGGCCGCGGAAAATATGGCGGCGTGCCAGTGCGTCCACGTCGCGGACGTCTACGTCAGCTTCCCCGACGGCTCGTTGAAGCGGCCCGACATCTCGATCTTTTGCCGCGAGCCGGAAGAAGAGGAAGAGGCCATTAAACTCGTGCCCGAGGCGGTCGTCGAGGTGATCAGCAAGGGCTATGAAGCGAAAGACTTGGAGATTGGCCCGCAGTTCTACCTCTCGCAGGGTGTGAAAGACGTGGTTGTTTTCAACCCCTATACGCTGGTCGTCTTGCACCTTCGGTGGGACCGCGTGGCGCATCACGTCTCGCCGGTCGAGATTGAGTTAAGCTGTGGCTGTGCCTGCACGGTGTGACATGGAGAGAGCGTGGGCGCGGCTCGGTCAAACTTCTATGCCTGTGACCACGATTGCCATCGGCGGCTTCTCGTCCAACTCGGGCAAGACGACTTTGCTCTGCGAGTTGCTGCGCCGTCTCGGTCCCGGCTGGGAGGCGATCAAGACGACGCGCGGTCATTACCGCTCGTGCGGCAAGGACGCGCGCACCTGCTGCGTCAGTCACCTGTTGAGCGACGAGCCACTCGTCCGCACGGGCCGCGCCGGAACCGACGCGCCCGGCAAAGACACTGGCCACTATTGGGACGCCGGGGCCGAGAACGTCCACTGGGTCGTCGCCACCGACGCTCAGGTCGAGCCGGGCATCCGCGCGGCGCTGGCGCGCGTCAAGGCCGCAGGCGTGCTGGTCGAAGGCAACAGTTTCACGGAATACGTCCCGGTTGATTTCTTCGTCATAGCGGCGCGCGCCTCGGGTGGGAAGATCAAGCCGACGGCGCGGCGCGCCCTCACTCGAACTGACGCCATCTATTTGTTTGACGACTTGAATGTTGGTCCCGTCGCCGCGCGCGCGCAGTTCGACGCATGGGCGGCAAATTCTCCCGAGCGCGAACTGCTGTCACCCATCCCCGTTTACACCGCGAACGAACTTCCCCAACTGGCCGGGCGCGTGCGCGCGGCGCTGGAAGGCGCTGTTGCCGTCGCCTGAATTTCAACCTGAGCAATCATGGAGGAGCATCATGTCGGAAAAAACGAGACAGAAAAAAGACGGGCAGGAGAAGAACAAAGAGTCGCAAGAGCGGCGCGAAGCGGTCGCCGAGCGCAAAGAGCATCTCGAACCGCAGATCATGCCGAAGGACAAGTCGAACCACTTGATCGGCGACGACGAAACGCCCGAGCAGACGCGCGAGCGCGCCGCCGGTCAAAATAGTAGCCAGTAGCCAGTAGTCAGTAGCCAGTAGCCAGTAGCCAAGCACTCTTCAGCGAGAGATGGGGCGGTGGTGGCCGCACCCCATGACCGGCAAAGCCAACACTTACTGGCTACTGCCTTGATCATTCATCATTGGCTTTCTCTGTGAGCTCTGTGACCTCTGTGGCTTAAACTTTTCCCGCAGTCTAAGGTCGCTGACTTTCACGACATGACGGACGCTTACATCCATCAACTAAATCTCTCGCGGGGCGGCGTGCCGAAGACGCCGGTTGAAAGGGCGGAACTGACGACCGAAGGGCTCGCCGGCGACGTGCAGACCGACCGACGCTATCATGGCGGCCCAGACCGCGCGCTGTGTTTGTTCCCTTTGGAACTGATCGAAGCGCTTCAATCCGAAGGGCACGCGATCCATCCCGGATCGACAGGCGAGAACTTGACCATCGCCGGCCTCGACTGGTCCGGCCTCGTCCCCGGCAGCCGGCTCGCACTCGGCGAAGAAGTCCTCATTGAGATCACCTCTTACGCCGCGCCCTGCCGGACCATCGCCGGCTCGTTTCGCGGCGGCGACTCGAAGCGCATTTCGCAGAAACTGCATCCCGGCCAGTCGCGCCTCTACGCGCGCGTGCTGCGCGAGGGTCGCCTCGCGCCGGGCCAGCCGGTGCGTGTGATCGGGAATGATGAGTTATGACTGGTGCGGGACGCACTCAATCTGTAAATCCCGTTGCGTTTGCCTGCGGCTGCGGCCGCCTGATGTGCGGAAAGGCTCTGCTCTTCCGTCACATGCCCAATCCATCTCCGGGGCTATGCCGCGGCACGGGGCGTAGCCCCGGAACGGAAGGGTTTCGCGCTCGGTGAGGCGGAGCCTCACCGCACACCATGCGGCCGCAGCCGCAAGGCAGCAAGTCAGCAGGCAAGGCAGTCAAAGGAAGCCGGAACTCAGTTCTTAACTCCGCCGTCCTACCTCTCCCGCAAGCCTCACAGTCAACCGACGTTCTCTCATTTGAAGGCTCTGAGCCAACTCGCCGGCGCGCGTCGCGCGTCAGAGTGTCGGCCCCGCGCTCGCATCCCAACATCCCGGAAAAGGCACGCAATGAAAACACTCTTCACTTGGTCCCTCTTGTTCTGGTTTGCCGCCTCCGCCACGGCCCCGCAAAACGAGTACGCCGCGCTCAAGGCCGAGGCTGAACGGCAGTACGCCGCCGGCTCCTACGCCCGCGCGCGGGAACTGTACGGGCAAGTTGAACGCAAGAGTCTGCCGCGTGACGAGGCCGAGTGGGTCGCGTTTCGTCTGGCCGACGCGCAGTGG
>JBOGOY010000802.1:0-2655 GCA_050748185.1 Pyrinomonadaceae bacterium | reverse complement strand
GGCACAGTCTGTGTAGCGCAGCCGAAGCAGGCCGGCGGCAACTCTACGGGGCCGGACGCGGAACGCCTGCGGGCGCACGTGACGTATCTGGCGTCGGACAAACTGGAAGGGCGGCGCACGGGAACGCCGGGCGCTGGCCTAGCCGTCCGCTACATCGAAGAAGCCTTCAAGCGCTACGGCTTGAAGCCGGGGCTGACGCCGACGCCTGATAAGCAGGCGCGCCGAAGTTACACCCAGCAGTTCCCCTACGTTGCCAGCGTCGAGTTGGGTAAGCGGAACGCGATGAGTTTGAAGACGCGCGTGCAAGGCGTTTCGACCTTCGAGGTGCCGCGTGAGTTGCAGGCGGGCGCGGACTGGATGCCTCTAGGGTGGACGGCGAACGCGCGCGTCGAGGAATTGCCGGGCGTGTACGTCGGCTACGGCATCACCGCGACCGAGTTGGGGCACGACGATTATGCGGGCGTGGACGTGAAGGATCGCGTCGTCGTCGCGTTCGCGGGGACGCCCGACGGCGACAACCCGCACGGGCGCTTCACGCGCTGGAACGACCTGCGCTTCAAGGCGGCGGCGGCCCGCGATCACGGCGCGCAGGCGCTCGTCCTCGTCGCGCGCGAAGAGAATTTCGCCGACGATAAACTCGCGAAGCTCGTCTTCGACAACGCCAACGCGGGCGACGCCGGAATCCCGGTCGTCGCCGTCTCGCGACAGGTGGCGCGCCGCGCCCTCGCGTCGCTGGTCACGCCGACGGTCACGATCGAGCAGTTGGAAAAATCGGGCACCGAGCCGCAAGGGACCAGTGGGAGCGCGCCGCCGACCAGCACCACCACAGCCGCCCCAGCGCCAGCCACGTCCGACGCCGCGAAGAATCATTCCGCGCCGTTGAAAGACGTGACTTTCACGATCAGCGCCGACGTGGCGCGGCGCGAGACGCAGGCTGATAACGTCGTCGGCGTGCTTGAAGGCTCGGACCCGAAGTTGAAGCATGAAACGATCGTTGTCGGCGCGCACTACGACCACCTCGGGCGCGGCGGGCAAGGCAGCCTCGCGCGGAAAGAGGGCGAGATTCACCACGGCGCGGACGACAACGCTTCGGGCGTGGCGGCGTTGCTGGAACTGGCCCGCCTCACGGCCGAGTCGAAAGTGAAGCCGCGCCGCACCGTCGTCTTCGCCGCGTTCGGCGGAGAAGAGGAAGGGCTGCTCGGCTCGAAGCATTACGTCGAACACCCGGCGCTGCCGCTCGCGCAGACAGTGGCGATGATCAACCTCGACATGGTCGGGCGGATGAAAGACAACAAACTCACCATCGGCGGCGTCGGCACCGCGTCCGAGTGGCGCGAGATGATCGCGCAGGCCAATGCCGCGCTTGAAATCAAAGTCAACGCCCACGCACAGCCGGCCGCGAGCGGCGCGGCGCATGGGACCAGTGCGGTGGCCTCCGTCCGGGGAGCCAACGGCGCGGCGGTGGCGACCGTCGATCGGAAAGAGCGTTTCGCGCTGGCGCTCAGCGAGGACGGTTTCGGCCCGAGCGATCACTCTTCGTTCTACGCGAAGCAGACGCCGGTGCTGTTCTTCTTCACAGGCACGCACGAGGATTACCACAGGCCTTCGGACACGGCCGACCGCATCAACTACGAAGGGCTGACGGAAATCACCCGGTTCGTCCGAGACCTCGTCGGCCGCGTCGCTCAAAACGACCAGCGCCCGACCTACACGCTCGCCAAATCGGGCGGGCAGATGGGGCGCGCAACCGGCTTCCGCGTTTACCTCGGCACGATCCCGAGCTACGCCGAAGGGGATGCGGGGCTGAAACTCGACGGCGTCCGCGAAGGATCGCCGGCGGAGCGGGCCGGCCTCAGAGCGGGCGATGTGATCGTCAAGATGGCGGGCCGCGAGGTGCGAAACGTTTACGACTACACCTACCTGCTCGGCGAGATGAAGCCCGCACAGGAATACGAAGTCGAAGTTATGCGCGGCGCCGAGCGCCTGACGCTGAAGCTCACGCCGGCTGCCAGAAAGTAAAGTCCAAAGTCCAAAGTCTTAAGAGAATGCTCCTGACTTTGGACTTTGGACCGCGTTCCGATCAGCACCCGCCCTTGAAATGGCCGCAGCTTTGCCGCAGAATGCTGGCTGAGCTTGAAGTTCCAGACACGATCCGGGGCGCGGGCCGCCGGAGCCTGCGGCCCGATAATTTTTCCCACGCCTGCCCGTCAACACGTCACGGATCAGAAGAGGTCCAGTCACAGCGATGATCGGCCAGACCGTCTCTCACTATCGCATCATCGGCCAACTCGGTGAGGGCGGAATGGGCGTGGTCTATGTGGCCGAAGACACGCGGCTGGGTCGCCGCGTCGCGCTCAAGATTCCGTCAGCGGCCGCTTCGGCCGACAACCAGCAACACGCCCGCTTTCTGCGCGAGGCCCGCTCGATCTCCTCGCTCAGCCACCCGCACATCGCGACCGTCTTCGACTTCGGCGAGACCGACGACGGGCGGCCATTCATCGTGATGGAATTGGTCGAGGGCCGACACCTCGGCGAGTTGCTGAGCGACGGGGCGTTGACGCTCGGGCGCGCCGTCGAACTTATCGAGGACGTAGCCGAGGCGCTTGCCGAAGCGCACCGGCGCGGCATCGTCCACCGCGATGTGAAGCCCTCGAA
>JBOGOY010000801.1:0-2657 GCA_050748185.1 Pyrinomonadaceae bacterium | reverse complement strand
CGACTGTGTCGGTGGAAGACCCAAGCGCGCAAGTTGCTTTCGGGGGCGGGCAGCCGCAGCCGGCGCGCAGCCGCAACGAACTCTCGAACGCGCGCAGTGCCGTCTTCCGCATCGCGCCAGACGGCGGCACGGACGTGCTGTGGAGTTCCGTAAATGTCACAGCCTTCTCGGTCGCGCCCGCGCCGCAGGGCGGTGGGGTGCTCGTCGGCACCGGCGACAAAGGGCGCATCTACTCGATCACAAACGACGGCCGCGACACGCTGCTGGTCCAGTCGAGCGAGGATCAGATTTCTTCGCTGCTTGTGCGCGGAGGCGAGGTCTATGCCGCTTCGAGCAATCAGGGCAAACTGTTCCGCTTCGGGGCCGAGCCGGTCGCCGAAGGGGCCTATGAATCGCCGGTGCGCGACGCGCGGCTCGTCTCGTCGTGGGGGCGCATCTCGTGGCGCGCGGGTGGCACGGTCGAATTGCAGACGCGCACCGGCAACACCGAGCGGCCGGATATGACTTGGACCGATTGGAGCCAGCCTTATCGCGAGCCGGCGGGCGCGCAGGTCTTGAGCCCGCGCGCGCGTTTCATCCAGTGGCGCGCGGTGCTGCGCCAGACGCCGGCGGGCCGCCCCCAGACGCGCGTCGAAAACGTGAGCCTCGTCTACCTGCCGCGCAACGTCGCGCCCGAAGTCTTGTCCTTAACGACCCTGCCGATCGGCGTCGCGCTGCTGCCGACGTTGCAGATTCAGAACGACCCGAACCTCGAAGCGTCGGGCTTTGACCCGTCGCTCATCGGCCCGCAGCCGGTTGTTCCGCCGCGCCGCGCCTTCCAGCGCGGAGCCGTGTCACTGCAATGGCAGGCCGAAGACCGCAACGGCGACCAACTGGAGTTTGCGGTCTATTACCGCGCGCTTGATGAAAGCTCCTTTCACCTGCTGAAGGACGGGCTGCGCGAAAACTTTTACACCGCGGACGGCGCGGCACTCGGCGACGGGCGCTACGTCTTCAAGGTTATCGCGACCGACGCGCCGGAGAACTCCGTCGGCATGGCGCTCAAGGGCGAACGCTTGAGCGAGCCGGTGGAAGTGGACAACACGGCCCCCGTCGTCAAACCCGTCGGCGAGCCCACGGTGAGCGGCGACCGCGTGCGCCTGCGTTTCAACGTGGACGATGCGGGCGGGATGATCCGGCGGGCCGACGTGAGCCTCGACAACGACACTTGGCGCACGGTCTTCCCCGAAGACGGCATTGCCGACAGCCCGCGCGAAACCTACGTCATCGAACTGCCGCTGGCCGGCGCGGGCGAGCACACCATCTCGCTCCGCGCCTTCGACACCGGCAATAACGTCGGCAGCCTGCGCGTGGTAGTAAAGAAGCGATCAATGGTCGGTGATCAGTGATCAGTTTTAGTTTCTTCTAACGACCACTGACTACCGACTACTGACCACTGTTCCTACACACTGTTCCTACACCATACCGTGTGAAATTCGCCGGAAAGCGTGCGCGAAATGTGTCGTGGGAGTAGGCTGTGGGCGGTAATGCAGGGACAACGACGCTGATCGGTGTGGCATCCATCTTGCTCAACGAGAAAGCGAGACGAGCGCGCGTCTCTCCTCATCCTCCCCATGCGCGTCTTCAGCATCAAGACATAGGGAGGCCGCAAGGGTAACAATCATGTTGGCATTCAAGAGATTTGCCGTTTCGCTTATAGCGCTCTTTGTGTTGTCCGCCGGCGCTCCGGCGCAGCGCGACGACAAGAAGAACCCGCCGCCTAAAAAAGAGCCGCGGGTGATCGAAAGTAAGCCCAAAGAGCCGAAGAAAGATGACAAAAAGGGCAACGACAACCGTAAGAAACCGCCGGGCGAATAACTCAACCGCCCGCCACCTCTCGGCCCCACGGTACAGCTTAAGACGCGAGCGCAACGGGGGAGGGAGCGGCGGCAGGTAAATTCCAAGACGGCACGACGGTTCACGACACAAACTTTAACCCCCGCTCAGACGGCATCGGCTGTAACCCGATTTCGTTCGAGCGGGCTCTTTTTTTGGTGATGAAGATGCTCAACAAAACTAAGCAACTCAGACTGGCGGGATTCGCGCTAAGGGCGCTGTTGGTGATCGGAACGACGATGCCGGGCGCGTTGGCACAGGGAGCGAGGCGTGATCGCGGACTCGTCGCGCGCGCCGAAGCCGCCTCGGGCGACAGGTTCAACTACACCGCCACGACGCCTCGCGGCGCGCGCGTCGTCTCCGTCTCGAAGCCACGCGCCGACGCCCTACGCGCCATCGACAACGGCCTGACGGAATTGTTCGCCGTCGCCCGCCGGCAGGGCTACCGGGCGCGTCTGAGCTACGGCGACTACACCATTTTCATCGCCCGCCCCGACCGCACGCGCAACGGCGAAGGAGCCTACTCGCCCGACATCGCGATCGCCCCGGCCCAATATGCCGGCTCGGTTTACGATCAAGGCGGCTACGTCTACGCCGCCGGAATGGTCCTCTCGTTCCAGCCCTGCGCCTTCGTCGTCGCCGAACACGAGCGCGATCTGGGCCGACTCGCGGATGTCGTCCGCTACGAAGGCGAGCACCTCGTCCTCTACCACAACGACCGCGCGCGCTTTAACCAGACCATGGACCACTCGCGCGGCGGCAGCCATCCGATACTTCAATAA
>JBOGOY010000800.1:0-2662 GCA_050748185.1 Pyrinomonadaceae bacterium | reverse complement strand
GGATGGCGGAATGCGGATTAGAAGAGCCTTCTTTCAATCCGCATTCCGCATTCCGCATTCCGCAATTTTCAGCGTCGCGGATAGAGCGGGCTCTGGGTGGACAGCCGTTGAACCCCGAGGGGGATGGCCTCTTCGCCTTGGACCATCACCTGTTCGTCGAATTCGAGCACTGAACTCAGGTCGAGCAGGTTTAAAGCCCACAGCGCCTGATGATCAAAACACCAGCCGACCGGCACGCCGTCGGCTAAAGTCACGCCATCGGCCAAGGTCACCCCGTCGGCCAGCGTCACGCCATCGGCGAGCGTCACGCCGTCAGCCAGCGTGACGCCATCGGCCAAGGTCACACCATCGGCCAGAGTCACCCCGTCAGCCAGCGTCACGCCGTCGGCGAGCGTCACGCCGCTGCCGATCAACTCGCCGCTGCCCACGACGTAGCCATTCGAGAGGGCGTAGCCGCCGTTGCTCAGGAGGTGGCCGTCGGCGATGACGAAGCCGTGCGTGAGGATGCGGCCGTCGGGCATCCTGAAGCCACTGGTGAGGCGCAAACGGTCGGTGAACGCCACGCCGTCAACCCACACGACGCCGTTGTTGAGCGGGATGCTTTCGCCGGCGATGGGCGAAGTCAGGTTCAGCGATTGATACGTGGTGTTCCTCTGCGTGATCAGGTTCTCGCCGGGGCGCGCGCGGTTCGCGTCCTTACGGATCGCTCTGGCGAGCGTCACGGCGGCACTGATGTTGACCTCGCCCGCGCCCTCGGTGATGACACGCCCGAAGGTCGTCATCTGCCCGCCCGCGACCATGTCTTCGTAGGCGGGCAGGCGCTGCGCCGTCCGCATCAGGATGGCTTTGACGAGGCGCGGCGTGAGCGACGGGTTGGCCTCAAGCATCAGTGCGGCGGTGCCGGAGACGACGGGCGCGGCGAACGAAGTGCCGCTCAGGATTTGATACGTTCCTGAGGCCCGCGGCGTGTCGGTACTGGTGTCGCCGACCAGCAGACCGCCGAGCAACCCGCCGCCGCCAGACGACTGGTGATCGTTGCTGGCCGACGGAGACAAGACCGCCGTCTCGGCCGCGCCGGTTCGGTTGCCGGGGGCGACGAGATCGGGCTTAACGTTGCCGTCAACCAGCGTCGGGCCGCGCGACGAATAAGTCGCGACCAAGTTGTCCGAGCGCTGGTTCGTCTGCATCGTGTTGGTCGCGCCGACCGTGATCACCCGCGGCGAATTGGCCGGTGAGAGGATGCCGCCGTAAATCGTTTGGCCCTGCGAGTCTTTGCCCCAGTTGCCCGCCGCGACGACGACAACGATGCCGGCGTCCACGGCGCGGCCGACCGCCTGACAGAGCGGATCCGTCTCGTAGCTCTGCGTAATGGCCGCGCCGAGCGACAGGTTCATCACGCGGATGTTGTAGTTCGACTTGTTCTGAATGACCCAGTTGATGCCGGCGATGGTGTTGGCGACGGTGCCCATGCCCTGCGAGTTGAGCACCCGCACGTCGATCAGGTTCGCGCCGGTGGCGACACCGCCGTAGGTCGGCGCGCCCGGGTTCCGGGCCGCTTCGTTTTCGCTCGCCTGCCCCGTCCCGGCGGCAATGCCGGCTGTGTGGGTGCCGTGGCCGTAGGTATCCTGCGAAGGGCTCTCGCCGGTGAAATCCATGCGTTTCCTGATGCGATCATAAGACTGCACGTACCACTGAGAGGTCACGCCGAGGCCGAGCAGCCCCCCGCTGCGCTGCCACTGGTAGCCGGCGAACTCGGCCGCGTCGGCTGGGCTGATGCCGCTGTCGAGAATAGCGATGCCGACTTTGTTGCCCGCGCCGCCGTTCGCCATGGCCTCGATGCCGCGGGGTAAGATTTTGCTGGCACCGGTCGCCACCGCCAAGTGGCTCGTGTTGTCGTGTGACGTGTCGAGCGAGCGCACCGGCCGATCGGCCGAGACCCACGACACGCCTTCGTGCGCGGCGACCTCTTCGAGTTTCTCGACCGGCACGTCGGCCACCAGCACGTCCAACTCGCTTAACTGCCGGCGCACACTTGCGCCGGCCCTTTCGAGCACGACGCGCGCTCGTTCGGCCGCCGCCTGATTCGCGACGTTAAGAATGACGGGCGTTCTCTCGCCGCTGCCGGGCCGCGCTTGGCCGGCGCGCGCGCGAAGTTCGCCGGAGAGCTTGTTAAGGACGCGGCGGACAGACCGCGTCTGCCCTTTGGTCGCAGGCACCAGAGCCGAGCCGAGGGGTGCGAATAACGAGATAGAAAGCAGCAGGACGAAGGGGATTGATCTACGCATTGACGAATAACTCCTCAGAGCATTAATGACTCCACGATGGGACACCAACCCCAAAATCAGAGGAGTCGGCGGAGGTTCCTTAAACAAAGCTCGTGCCGCGGGGCGGCCTCAGCTAAAGTCCTGATATGAATGAAGAGTGAGAAAAATGATCGCGGCGAGATCGGTCTGAGAGACCGGAAAACTGTCAGGTCGTAAGTCAGACCGCCAGTACGTGCGACAGAAAAAGGGTAGTGGTTCAATCAGGGGACACGGTGCGGAAGCCCGCACGCCGTCAGGGCGTTGGAGCCGCGCCTTTACGGCGCGCGGGCTTCCGCACTGGCTGCCCCGTCTCCCTTGATTGAGCCACTACCTGATAAGGAACCGATTACTCGATAGAC
>JBOGOY010000799.1:0-2666 GCA_050748185.1 Pyrinomonadaceae bacterium | reverse complement strand
AGAGGCTGTCTGAAAAGGTCAGGCAGCCAACCGCCGCAACATTAAACGCATCATCGCGATGTAAATCATCGCTTCGCTCGTCTCTGGCAAGACCTCATAGTCTTTGCTCAAGCGACGATCCTGACCCAGCCACCCAAAGGTGCGCTCGACCACCCACCGACGCGGCAACAGGACGAACCCTTTTTGTTTATCCGACCGCAGCACGACACGCAAGACGAAACGATAATGCGCTGCCACCCAGTCGACAAACGGACCGCGATAACCACCATCGACCCAGATCAGGCGCAGCTTTTTGCACACTCCAGGCAGCCGCGCAAAGACCAAGCGTGCGCCGTCGCGTTCCTGCACGCTCGCCGCGGCGAACGACCACGACCAGCAACAAGCCCAGTGTGTCAACCAACAAATGACGTTTGCGCCCCGTCACCAATTTGCCGCCATCAAAGCCCCGCACGCCAGCAATTTCCGTAGTTTTCACGCTTTGACTATCCAAACAACCAGCCGTCGGATGTTTGTGGCGACCTTCCTTGAGACGCGCTTGGGCGCGAATGGTGTCGTGGATGCGTTGCCAATCGCCAGTGCCGCGCCATTGGCGAAAGTAATGATAGCCGCTCTTCCATTTTGGATAATCGCGCGGCAACATCCGCCACTTGATGCCGCCCACGACGACATACAAGATGGCGTTAAGGACTTGGCGCATCTCCAATTGACGCGGTCGTCCGCCCGCTTTGGCTGGCGGCAACAAATCTTTGATAAGATGCCATTGACTGTCGGTCAGATCGGTTGGGTAGATTTGGTTTGTCATACCCAAAGTTTAACCAACTCGTCTGGTCGGCAGTCAACTCGTCAACCCTTTTCAGACAGCCTCTAACCCTTTGCCCGACCAATTTACCCATCACGCGCGGCGGGACACAAATGCGGGAGCGGCGGACACCGACCGATCGCAGGTCTGTTTGAACGGCGCGGGCGCGATTTTGTTTCAGTCGGTGGCAAAGACGCAACCGTGTGGCCGCGCACGAAATAGTGCCCCGCCTGCACCATCTGGCATAGCGTCTCATTAGGTCGGGGCACAACTTCAAGCGCAAAAGCCGAGGCAGCGCCGTTTCGCTTCCACCTCCCGCCCGCGGGCACGCGCTTTGCACTCGCGGCTGACAACAGCTCGAAGCCCTATCGCACCGAAAACTCTCTTTTGGGCGCGCTGAAACGGTCTCCCGTTCTTTCAGATATTTTATCGCGCCCGCTCGGACGTTTGACACGACAGAGGCGGCGAGCCACTCCCGATAGTTGCCATTGAAAAAGGAGCGTCCGTCATGCGCCGTTTGAAACTCGCCCTGCCGCTCGTTGTCGCCTGCTTGTTATTCGCCTGCGTCGCGCCGGCCCCGCTGTTTGCCGCGGCCACCGCCGCCGCCCCCTACGGCCCTACGCTCGAACCTTCGATCGAAGACGACACCGGTGACGACTACGAAGAGATGGCCCGCGTCGCGCGCGTCAGCCTGATCCGCGGCGACGTCAGCCTGCGCCGCGCCGGAAGTCAGAAGTGGGAGCGTGCGGCGCTCAACACGCCGCTCGTCGAGGGCGACCGCCTCGCCACCGGCGACGACTCGCGCCTCGAAATTCAGATCGACGCGCGCAACTTCATCCGTGTCGGCTCTTACGCCACCCTCGACATCCTGACGCTGCGCGACGAAGGCGTCGCCCTCAGTCTCGCCGAAGGCACCATCAGTCTGCGCCTCGCCGAATTCGATCGCGAACGCGAGTATTTCGAGATTGACGCGCCGGGCTCGACCATCGCCGCGGAGAAGCGAGGTGTTTACCGCTTGGACGTGGCGCAGAGCGGCGACGTGCGCGTCACCGCACGCGACGGCGCGCGCGCCCGCATCTACTCGGAAACCTCCGGTTTCACGCTGCGCGAAGGGCGAACGGCCAGCCTGCGCGCCGGCGGCGCGGACGCCGGCGACTGGGATCTGTCGTCGGCCGCCGCCGCCTCGTTAGATGCGTGGGATACTTGGGTGGACGATCGCGAACGTGATCTCACCGCCCGACTGCGCTACGACAACCGCGACCGCTATTACGATCGACACCTCTGGGGCGCGGAAGAACTCGACTCATACGGCGACTGGGTCCACGTCAACGACTACGGCTACGTCTGGCGACCGCGCCTGACCGTCATTAACAACTATTACAACTGGGCGCCCTACCGCTACGGACGCTGGACGTGGTTTCCACCTTACGGCTGGACATGGGTGGCGGACGAGCCATGGGGTTGGGCTCCTTATCACTACGGCCGCTGGGTCTACGTGGATAACAACTGGTGCTGGACGCCGCGCTTCTACGGCTACGGTCGGCGGAGTTGGTGGCGGCCCGCGCTGGTCGCGTTCGTCTATGTGCCGAGTTCCTACGGCGAGCATGTCGCTTGGTATCCACTCGGCTATCACCACCCGGACCCACGCTCGCGCCACTACCGCGCTGCACGGCCCGACCGTCTGACGCCGCTCGGCCGCAATGAGATCGCGAATATCCGGCGGGCGAACCCGATCTACCAACGGGCCGTGACGAGCTTGCCGGCGCGCGACTTCGGCTCGGCCGCGCGCGGCGATGGGACGTTGCGGGCGAGACCGGCGTCGGCCGAGATCGCGCGGCGCGCGCTCGAAGGCGAGCCGGTGCGCGGC
>JBOGOY010000798.1:0-2674 GCA_050748185.1 Pyrinomonadaceae bacterium | reverse complement strand
GTATCGACACCGGCATCCACACCAATCTGATGACCTACGACGACGCCGTCGATCTCTTCTCGCAGGTCGTCAACTTCCAGCCCGGTTCCTGCCGTGATGCGGACGTGAAGACCAACGACGCCAAACGCGCCAGTTGCGAATCCTCCGAGCGCGCCATCTTCCGCTACTCCAAGTGGCCGACGCAGGCCATCACTTACCGTCTGGGGAAAGATCAAATTTTCGCGCTCCGCAAAGACGCGCAGCAACTTCTCGGCGACCGCTTCTCGCCCAAAGCGTTCCACGTCCTCTACATGAAGCAGGGCACGATCCCGGCGGGGTATTTCAGGGAAGAGTTATTGAAAGAAAGTCAGAAGAAGTAACGCGGAGCAGGAGGGATTCGGTCCGTGCCACGCCGGCCAGCCCTCGCAGAGGGCGAAAGAAAGTAGCACATGGCGCGAGCCATCGGTATCTACACAAGTTTGACTGTGCTTGCGGCTGTGCCGTCTGATGTGCGGTGAGCCTGTGGCTCACCGGGAGGCGATTTTTTCTGACCGGGGCTATGCCCTCAGCGTGGGGCGTAGCCCCGAAAGTATTAGGCGAGCAACTCGCGGAAGGGCGGAGCCCTTCCGCACATCGGGCGGCACAGCCGCAAAAACCCGCAACTTTGACTTGTGTAATACCGATGGCTCGCGCCGTGGGATCAGGTCAACTAAGAACACCAAGCCTCGGAGCGGTGAAAGGAATCTTACGCTTAATTTCTTTCGCCGCTCCGGGGCTTTTACTCTGTGGCAGCGCCGGTACATGTTGGCGACTGCTCGCCCGCCGAGACGCATTTACTCCTCGATCCGAGGATACAGAGCCCTGATGCTCTCCGGCGGCGGAAACTCCACGCCCTGATATACCTCGCTCAAAGGCAGCGAGCAGTCCAGCGTCGGCAGCAGGAGCGTGGCCGATATGTCGTTAGCCTCTTCGTAGCTCCACGCGCCGCTGGGCTGTTTGACGTAATGCGAGGTATGTGGACGATGTTGCGCGATGAGCAGGTATTCGCCGAAGCTCGGGATCGATTTGTACTGCGTGAACTTGTCGCCCCGGTCGCAGGCTTCGGTCGAGGGCGAAAGGATTTCGACGATCAACGCCGGGTTAGTCAGCACGCGCACGCCGCCGATCTCTTCATACTGCGGCTGACCGCACAGCGCCGTTAAGTCGGGGTAACGGTAAGGCGGTGCGACCGGCACTTTGACCCGCAGGTTTGAGGAGAAGACGTGACACGGACGGCCGCGCAACTGATTTCTGAGGAAAGTAAACACGTTGCCGAACACTTCCTCGTGCTCCGGGCTGGCCCCGCTCATGGCGTACACCTCGCCGTCCCAGTATTCATACTTCACCTCGGACGCGCGCTCCAACTCGAAATACTCTTCCAACGTGTAACGATGTTTAGGTTGGGTTGACATTATCACTCCTTCCGGCGCTGCTATTTTACTCCGGCCGTTGGTGGCGCGTAAGCGGCCGATCGATGGTCTGCCGGAAGTCTTCGAGCCAGTCTTTCAACCCTCACCACCTCCGCTCAACGTTCATATTGCAGCACCAACCCGTCGCCGCCCGCGGCCCAGCAGTTTCGCTTGTTGACGAACAGGGCGAAGAGGTTGGCTTTGGTCCCGCCCTCCTGCTCGACCCACGTCAGGCCGCCGTCCGACGAGCGGAGGATCGTCCCCCCGCGGCCGACCGCCCAGCCGTCCGACTCGTCCGCGAACTTGACGCTCAAAAGCGTCGTCCGGTCGAGGCCCGCGACCTCTACGCGCGTCCACGTCGCGCCGCCGTTGATGGTACGCAGGATCGTGCCGCGCTCGCCGACGGCCCAGCCGCGCTCCTTGTCGTCGAAATCGACATGGTAGAGGGTCGCGCCCGTCCCCGAACGTTGCCGCTGCCACGTCTCGCCGCCGTCCGGGGTGTAGAGGATCACGCCCCGGTCGCCGACGATCCAACCGCGCTTCTCGCCGGCAAAGTCGAGGTGGATCAGTTCTTCGCGCACGGGCGATGTCTGCCGCACCCAAGACGTGCCGCCGTCGGTCGTCGCGAGCAGCAGGCCGTCCACCACCACGTCACGACGGCTGAGGGAGCCGATCATCCAGCCGCGCTTCCGGCTCGTAAAACGCACGCTATAGAGGTCTGGCTGCGCGCCGCCGAACTGCGCCGCCGCGAAGCGCTGTGATTCGCGCCACGCTTGGCCCCCGTCCTCGGTCGTGTAGATGCGCGCGCCCGCGAGCAGGTAGCCGTCCTCTTTGTTGCGGAAGTAAATGTCGCTGATATCGTCGCCCGCCTCGATGCTCTGCCGCGTCCAGTTGCGCCCGGTGTCCTCGGTGCGGAAGACGAGCCCGTCGTCGCCCGCGACCCAGCCGCGCTTCGTGTCGGCGAAATAGACGGCATTCAAATCTTTGCCCGCCGCCGCTTTGAGCGGCTCGGCGCGCCAACCCGGCTGCGATGGCGGCAACGTGCCAAAGCATAATCCGGCCAGACTGCCGGACAGCAAGTAAGCGACGATCTTTTGGCGCAGGAGGGAGGTTCGGCGTTGATTCAGAATTTTCATGCTGAGCGCTTGTACACGAATTCGCGGGGACGATTCAAGAGCATGAGGCATCCGTCGGAACACTCAACCGCAGACGGGCGCAAAGGAGCGCCGCAAAGAACGCGAAGAACT
>JBOGOY010000797.1:0-2677 GCA_050748185.1 Pyrinomonadaceae bacterium | reverse complement strand
GTCAGAGAGCAGAGGTCAGGAAAAGGCGACCGCTTATTACTGCTCTCTGACCTCCGACCTCCGACTTCTCATCTAGCCGGCGCACGGCCGGCCCTCAATCATGGACCGTTCAACCGCGCGGCGGGGTGCCCCAGCCCGAGCCGACGTACTCGCCGTTCTCGACGATGCACGGCACGGTCGGGTCGCCGCCCGAATAGGCGAGCATCTCGGTGCGCCGCGCGCGGTCGTTCTGCGCGTCGTACTCAGTCCACGCGACGCCCTGCGACCGATAGTGGTCGCGCGCCTGCTGGCAGTAGGGGCAGTTGGGTTTGACGTAAATCACAAGCGCCATTCTCTTGTTGACCTCCTTTGTCGCCCTTAATCGTAAAGCGTGCGCCGCCATTCGTAAACAGGGGAGCGGCGATTTTTGGTTCCGCCGCGATTCGCCGTCCGGCGCATGAGGACTATACTTCCCGGCGCGAGCTTGAACCGACACCCGCTGCCGGTGCGGGCGTCACCCACCGAGCTATGAGCGACAGCGACCTCTTCGAGCCTTACGACAAGCTGATCCGGATCGAGATCCTCGGCCACAGCGTCGAAGTGCCGGAGAACAACCGCCTGCTGCGCTGCTTTCAGTACCTCTCGATGCAAACCATCTCCTACTGCGCCGACTTCTGCTGGAACGGCGACTGCGCCAACTGTCAGTTCTGGTACCACGAAGAGGGACAGACCGAAGCGGACGACCGCGCGGCCCTCGCCTGTCGCTTTCAAGTGCGTGAAGGACTCGTCATCACCCGCCTCAGCCCGTGCGTCCGGCTGGAAGGAATCACGACAGGAGCGGCAGACGATAGCCCATAGACGATGGATAATAGTTCTATCAACGCCAAACCCACTGCCGCTCGTCATTCTCCGTCACCCATCGCCGTCCCCTCTTCGTTCCCACGACTGGCTGCGCTACACTTCGTCGCGAGATCGTTAATTTCGTCCGGGCTTTTAATTAGCAGGAGGTGCGCCTTGCGTTTCGAGTTTTACCACGACGGGCTTGAGAGTGCGCCGAAGTTGTCGGTGGACGGCCTCGTGCCCGGCCCGGGCGTTCACCTCTCACACTGGCGCGGGAACGAGACGCCCGCCGAAGTTAAAGCCGACACCTCGACCGAGATCGCGCTGAACTTCGCCGGCTCGACGCGGCGTGAAGAACTGGCGCGCGGCATCACTCTCGTCACCAATAACCACTTCGATACCGACGGCGTGCTCTCGGTCTGGACCGTGCTCGCGGGCGAGCGGGCGCTTGAGTTGCGCGAGCCACTAATCGCGGTCGCCGAGGCGGGCGACTTCTCGGCTTACACGGGCGCGCAAGGCGTCCGCGCGAGTATCGTCATACAGGGTTCTGACGGCGCGACGCCGGACTCCGGTGTGCTCTCGCCGCTCGCGCGCAGTTTGGCCGGCGGCACAGACGTATCCGAGGCGCGGGCCTATGAGTTGGCGCTGCCCGAGGTCGAGCGCGTGCTGACACGGACGGACGAGTACGAGCCACTATGGCGCGCGGAGTGGGAGCAGATTGAGCGGGCGCTGGATAGTTTCGCGCGCGGCGCGTCGCGCGTCGAAGAGGACGACGGCGAGGGGACCAAGCTCTCGGTCGTCACGCTCGCGCCCGACCTCTACGGCGATTCGGGTTTCAAGCCGACCCGCCACGCCGCGCCCTACACGGCCATCTCGCAATACGCGCGCGGCGAGTTGTTTCTAGTCGCCGTCCCCATGTCCGGCGGCTGGGGTTACCGCGTCGATTACCCTTATTACTCGTGGGCCGAGACGGTCGCTCGCCCGTCCGTCGCGCGTCGCGATTTTGCATCGGCCATCGAACGCCTCAACGAACTGGAAGAGTCACCCGCACGGCGTTGGCAATCGGACGCGAGCGAACTCACCTCCGCCCTCAAATGCCTCGGCCCCGACGGCCTGCTCTGCGCCTCCCGGCTGGAACCGTCACGGGTCGCGGGCGAACTACGCAACAGTAGCCAGTAGCCAGTAGCCAGTAGTCAGTAGGAAAACATTTGTCTTCATGCTGACTACTGGCTACTGGCTACTGGCTACTTCTTCTTCATGCACGACGTCATCATCATCGGTGCTGGACCATCTGGCTTGTCCGCTGCGCTGTGGTGCGACGAGTTGGGGCTCGACACGCTCTTACTGGAACAGGGGGCGGAGGTGGGCGGCCAACTCCTGCGCGTCCACAACCCCATCAACAATTACCTCGGCCGGCGCGCGGCGAACGGACGCGAGTTGCGCGATCACTTCGCCGCACAGGTCGCGGACGCTGGCTTTGACCTGTGGACCGAGACCGAGATCGAGAGCGTTGACTTGCGCGCCAAGCGCGTCGTGCTCCGCAGTGATGAGCAGCTTCAGGCCATCGCCTTAATTTTGGCGACGGGCGTGCGCCGTCGCCGCTTGAATGTACCGGGCGAGACGGAGTTTGCCGGGCGTGGTGTCATGGAATCGGGCGTGCGCGACCGGGACCAGTTCGCGGGCGAGGACGTGTGCGTCGTCGGCGGCGGCGACGCGGCGGCCGAGAACGCATTGCTGCTCGCGGAAGTTTGCCCGACGGTAACGCTCATCCATCGCGGCAAGACTTTGCGCGCCCGCGTCGAGTTCGTCGAGCGCCTGCGAGGGGTCCACTGCGTCACCGTCTTCACCGAGTCGGAAC
>JBOGOY010000796.1:0-2680 GCA_050748185.1 Pyrinomonadaceae bacterium | reverse complement strand
ATTTGACTGGAAACAGGGAAGGAGAACTATGGCTGCCAAAGGCAATACAGGGACGCGCGACACCACTTACGACTTGATGAGCGTGATTTACCACGCGCTTCAGGGCGCGGAGACTTACGGGCAGTACATCAACGACGCCGAGCAGAACGGCGATCAGGAACTGGCGCAATTCATCCGCGATGCCCGCGACGAATGCGTGAGGCGCGCCGAACAAGGCAAACAACTACTGGCCGGCCGCTTGAGTCAGGGCAATGCACAGGGGCAGACGGCCGCGGGCGGTTAAGGCAGGAGGACAGTCATCAGCGCATGGAACAAAGAGAGCCCGGCGAATGATTGCCGGGCTCTCTTTTTGTACGCGAGGGCGTGCTCTCCGCTGCTCCCAAGTTGCGAATTAGTTTGAGGTGAAAGTAGGGAGCGGTAATTTCACCACGGAGGGCACAGAGGACACGGAGAAAATGATGAGTGCGAAATGATGAGTGATGAATAGAAAGACAAACTGCTTCAGACTCATCATTCATCGTTCATCATTCATCATTCCGCATTTGCCTTCTCTGTGCCCTCTGTGGCTCAGACTTTTGTAAGCGGTCTAATATTTCGGCACGCTCGGATCGACTTCGTTGGACCAAGCGGTGATGCCGCCCTTCAGGTTGACGAGGCGGCCGGCGAAGCCCGCGCGCTGGAGAGCCTCGATGGCCTTGGCGCTGCGGCCTCCCGCCTTGCAGTGGACGACCGTCTCGCGCGATGGGTCGATCTCGCTCGCGCGGTTGACGACCTGCCCGAGCGGAATCAGCCGTGAGTTTTCGAGCCGCGCGATTTCGTACTCGTTCGGCTCGCGCACGTCTATGATCTGGATGTCGTCGCCCCGTTCGAGGCGCTGTTTCAGTTCGGTGGCGGTGATCTCTTCCATCGCAGATGTTTCCTCCGTCCGGGCCGCAGTCCCCGCGGCCGTCTGTTGCGGGGCCAAGCCGCAGAACGCTTCGTAATCAATCAACTCTTTGATCGTCGCCCGCTCGCCGCACGCCGGGCAGTCGGGGTCTTTCCTTAGCTTCAACTCGCGGAATCGCATCTTCCACGCATCGAACAGCAAGAGCCGGTTGACGAGCGACTCGCCGCCGCCGAGGATGAGCTTGATCGTCTCGTTGGCCTGAATCGCGCCGACGATGCCCGGAAGCACGCCGAGCACGCCGCCCTCGGCGCACGAGGGGACCAATCCGGGCGGCGGCGGTTCCGGGTAGAGGCAGCGGTAACACGCCCCACGCTCGGCCCAGAAGACGCTCGCCTGCCCCTCGAAACGGAAGATCGAGCCATAGACGTTCGGTTTGCCCGTCAGCACGCAGGCGTCATTGACGAGATAGCGCGTCGGGAAATTATCCGTCCCGTCCACAACGATGTCGTAGTCGCGGAACAACGCCAGCGCGTTCTCGCTCGTCAGGCGCGTGTTGTAAGTCTCGATACGGGCGTGCGGGTTGATGTCGTTCAGGCGATCGCGCGCCGACTCGATCTTCGGCCGCCCGACGTCCTTCGTGCCGTGGACGATTTGCCGTTGCAGATTCGACGAGTCCACCACGTCGAAGTCCACGATGCCGAGCGTCCCCACACCCGCCGCCGCCAGATACATTCCAAGCGGCGCGCCCAAGCCACCCGTCCCGATCATCAGCACCCGCGCCGCCTTCAATTTCCGCTGCCCTTCCATCCCGACCTCCGGCATGATCAGGTGGCGGCTGTAGCGCGCGATCTCTTCGTTTGAGAGCGAGGGCAAATCGGCAGCGGCTTCCCTTTCAGCGACCGCCGGAGGAGGAGCGCCCCCCGCGATGGCCGGCACGATCGAGACGGTGTCGCCGTCTTTCAAAGGCGTCTCCAGACGCTGCGCGTGCCGGATGTCTTCGTCGTTCACATAGACGTTGACGAAATTACGCAACACGCCCGCTTCCGTGTACAAGTGCTTCCGCAGATCGACGTTCGCCATCGCCAACTGGTCCAGCGCCTCGCCGGCCGTCCCGGCTTCGACTTCCATCTCAGACTGGTTGCCCGCGAACTGCCTGAGCGCGGTCGGGATTAATATTTTCACCATCATTTCATTACTCCTCAAAAGTAGTCGTCTAATTCCCCGGCTTGTGTTGCGTCAGCCCGGCCGGCGTGGCTTCGGTCTTTGGCGAGATCGGAGCAGGTATGTCATGCGGTGGCGACTTCGAAAGCTCCTCCGGTTCACTATCCACTCCTACCTGTCCGGATGACTCACCTTCCAACTCTTCTTGTTCGTCGGGATCAGCAAACGGGTCAGGTAGTTCAACTCCATGAGGCACGACCCACGTCGTCAACTTCCCGTTTCCCCAAGATGTTCTGTGTCCCTCTCGCACGACGATGCGCCCGGCTTCGACGCCGTGTTTCGTTTCCAGAATGTTCTTCCACTTCCCGGCGAGGTCCGTCATGGAAATCTCAATTTCGGTTTCGGGTTCAACCGCCACGCCCGAAGTTGCGGAGGCGTCGCCCGCATCAACAGGAATTTTCTCTTCGGAGACAAGCGCAGGCTCTACCGCGCTTACCGCTTCGTCCTCTGAACCAATTTCAATTGCCTCCGATGGTTCGCGGACGACGAGAACGGCTGTTGCTCGGGGATGCTCGCGCAACATTTCGGCGAGGTTTTCAAGCATCCAATTTTCAGCGTCGCCCTCTACGCCAC
>JBOGOY010000795.1:0-2697 GCA_050748185.1 Pyrinomonadaceae bacterium | reverse complement strand
ACCATGATCAGGCCGGCGAGGCTGCCGAGCACCGTGACGATCACGACGCACGCGAAGACGCTGCCACCGCGCGGCCCGAAGAGCGCTTCGCCGGCCTGCGCCGCGAACGTCTCGCCCGATCCGACGCGCTCTAACGGCACGAGGTAGATGAAGGCGGCGCTGGTCAGCACGTAGATCAGCGTCACGGCCAGCACGCCGTAAACTAGCGCCCGTGGCAAATTCTTGGCCGGCTCTTTCACTTCGCCCGCCAGCTTGCTCAAATCCCACCAGCCGGCGAACGAGAAGAAGGCCGCCACCATCCCGCCGGCCAGCGCGCCGACGAGCGGAGCGGCCCCCGCCCGTTGCGCGATGAACGGCGCGAAGTTGGACCAGTCGCCCAGACGGAAGACGAAGCCCCATGCCAACACCACGAAGAGTAATCCAAGCTTCAGCACCGTGAGCCAGCGCATCAGCCACGCGCCGACCCGCAGGCCGCGGATGTTCGCTAACGCCAGCAGCAGGATCGACGCGACGGCGATTAGTTTCACGCCCGCCGGCGAGAGATTCAGCACGTAGCCGGCATACTCGCCGAGGCCCGTCGCGAGCGCGGCCGTAATGCCGGGGTCCATCACGACCAGCGCCATCCAGCCGTAGAGAAAGGCGAGCCCTTCGCCGTAGGCCTCACGCAGGTAGACGTAGCCGCCGCCCGCTTCGGGGAACCGCGCCGCCAACTCGCCGTAACAGAGCGCGCCGCACAGCGCCATCGCCCCCATCGACAGCCACACGACGAGCAGCCAGAAGGGCGAGCCGATCGACTTCGCCATCCCCGCCGGCGTCAGAAAAATGCCGACCGCGATGACCTCGCCGACGACGAGCGCCGTCGCCGTGCGGAGGCCAATGTGCCGCTTGAGTGTGTCGTCGTGTGGGTGCACGGATGATTGACAGTGTGCGATGAGAATGATTTACCACGGAGGACATAGAGAGCACAGAGGAAATGATAAGTGCGGAATGATGAAGGCGGAATGATGAATGATCGAAGCAGTAGTCAGTAGCCAGTAGTCAGTAGAAAGCATTACCACGGGAAAGGCGGCGCGGGGGCCGTGACCAACCGCCGCCCGCGTCAATCCCTACTGGCTACTGGCTACTGACTACTGCTTCGGCTCATTCATCCTTCATCGTTCATCATTTGTCTGCTCTGTGTCCTCTGCGTCCTCAGTGGTAAAAGAAGATTGGTGTCCGCCCGGCTCAAAACGTCAAACGCGCCGCGAACTGAAAGGCGCGCGGGCCGCCCGAGCCGAAGACGCCGCCGGCGGTCGTGACCGGCCGGCCGAAGCTCGAAGAGCGCAAGTAGCCGGGGCTCGTCGGGTCGTTGCTGTCGCGCACCAGCACGTTTGAGAAACCCGAATAGTTGACGTTCGAGACGCCGAGCACGTTCGTCACGTTGAAGAGGTTGAAGACTTCGACGATGGGCTCCAAGCGGACGCGCTCGCCGAACTTGAAGGGGCGCGTGAGGCGCAGGGCCAACGAGTTGAAGCTGTCGTTGAAGCGCACGTCGTCGCCGACGAGCGGAAGCGGCTGGCCCCCGACGCCGCCCGCCGCGTTGAGTTGGGTGATAAACCTGTTCAATTCCCCGCCGGTGTGGAAGACGCGCCCGCCCGCGTTGCGCTGCAAGGCGGGAAGGCGCGAACTGCCGTCGGGCAGCAGGATGTCCATTGGAACACCCGATGCGATGGTCCAGATGGGCGCGAGACGCACGCCGAGCGGCGCGTCGAAGACGCCGGCAAAGGTGAAGCGGTGGCGCTGATCGTTGGGCGTCGGCCCGTATTCGAGTTGCAGATTCGTCGGGTCAACGGGGCCGTTCGAGAAGGGAATCTGATCGTCGTTCGCGTAGTTGAAAGCCTTTGAAAGCGTGTAGGAGGCGCGAAAGCTATAGCCGCGCGAGAGACGCTTCTCGGCGCTCAGAAGCAGCCCGTCGTATTTGGTCTTGACGCTCGATTCGAGGTTCTTGACGAGATCGGGTCCGCCGACCACGGGGTTGAAGACTTGTCCGATGGTGCGGCCGATGATGAAGTGTGTGCCGAAGTTGTGCAGGTAATCGGCGCGCACGACGTAGTCGGTGGCAAATTCGTGTTGAATGCCGACGTTGGTCTGTTGGACCATTGGATGCTGGAGATCGTTGTCGATGATGTTGATGCCGCCCGCGCCCGCGCCGGGCAGGACAAAGCCGTTGAAGGGATTGGCAAGCGTCGGGGCCGGCGGCGGAAACGTGCCGCACGTCGGATCGAAGAGGCACATCGGCGGGATGAAGAAGACGTTGCCGGCGCGCACCTCGATCGGCAGAGCGCGGCCGTCGAGCCCGCGTTCGAGCGACTGAATCTGAAGCGTGATGCGGTCGTAATAAATCCCGTAGCCGCCGCGCAGGGAAGTGTGCCCGTCGGCGGTGGACCAGTTGAAGCCGACGCGCGGAGCGAAGTTGTTCTTATCGCGTTCGCGCTCGCCTTTGAGGAATGAGCGGACGAGCGGGTTGATCTCTCCGAAGCGACTGACGTTCTTTAAGTCGGTGTCGAGTTCGTAGCGCAGGCCGAGGTTCAAAGTCAGTTGCGGCGAGACGCGCCAATCGTCTTGCGCGAAGAGGGCGAAGTAGTTGTTGTTCGCGTCGGGGATGACGAGCGGGCGTTCGGGGAAGGCGCTGCGGAGTGTGACGGCGAAGAGTAGATC
>JBOGOY010000794.1:0-2698 GCA_050748185.1 Pyrinomonadaceae bacterium | reverse complement strand
GGCATCCACGTAGTCGAACCGGATGATGCGTGCGAAATTATTGACGCCCTCGATCTTGCGATAGACGAGGTAAGGCTCGACGACGTGGCGGAAGAAGAACGAGCCGTCCGCGCGGCGGTAGTTGCGCGCGAGCGCGGGCGGGCGCAGGTCCGCCTGAAACTCGCCGTAGAAGCGTGACACGTCGCGCCCGAGCACGAGGCGCGTCAGCGGATCGACCGAGTTCGAATAGTAAGTGCCGCGCAGGCCGCCCTCGAAAGTGAGGGACCAGCCGCTGTCGAAGTGGAGCGGCAGAGAGAAACTCGGATGCACGTCGAGGCGCTGCACGAGCGACGGCGTGATCAAAGGGTTCGCGTTGCCCGCGCGCTGAAAGGAGGCGAGGTCTTCGACCGTCTCTTTACGGCTGACGCCTTCGAGTCCGCCCTCGAACGAAAAATAGACCGGGAGTTTCGAGAAGAAGCCCGGCAGCGCCGAGGGCCGTTTGTCGAAATGAATACCCGGCATCTGCCGAATGCGGATGCGTGTGTTCGGGATCGAAGTGACTTGGTTGCGCGCGATGAAGTTGAGGCTATAGTCGCCCGCGTCTTTCTTGACGAAGACCTGAGAGCGCTCTTCGGGCGAGATGGCCTGCTGAATGGTGTCGGAGAAGACTTGCCGAAAGGCGAGGTTCGAGGTGACGTTGATGTCGGCGGCGGCGAGAAAGCCGTTCGGGAAGTAATGCACTCCGTCGGCGTAAAAACTGGACCCGCCCTGATCGGGGTCTTGCGGGCTCGCCTTGGCGCCGAAGATGCGATCCTTGACGGCGTAGAAGCCGAAGTTGAAAAACGAGCGCGAGTTGGCGCGTGTCCGCACGTCGGCGCCGAGGCCGAGGCCGCGGCCCGTGTAGATGTCGTTGCGGACGGTCGCGTCGGCCGAACGCCCGAGCGTCTGGTAGTAGGCGGTCGAGAGGCGGAAGCCCTTTTTGCCCGAGCCTGAAAAGGTCGGCGTCAGAAAGCCCGAGGCGCGGTCGCGCCGCTTGATCGAGATCGAAGCATAGGGCAGGAAGAACACCGGCACGTCTTTCACCCGGAACTTCGGGCGCTTAACGCGGACGCGATCGTTCAGAGTGATCTCGGCGCGGTCTGACTTAAAACTCCACTTCGGCACCTGTTCGTCGCAGGCGGTGATGATGCCGTTGGTGACGACGACTTTGTTGGCGCTCACCTTCTCGACGCGGTCGGCCGTGAAGTAGATGATCGTGCCGTCTTCGGTCTGGCTGGTGAAGCCGGTGGAGTTGACGAAGTAGCCGGTCTTCGCGGCGTAGTTAAACTCGGCTCGTGATCCCGTGATGCGTTGCAACTCACCCTGATCGAAGACGACGCTGCCCTCGGCGACGACGAGGTTCTTCGCCTCGTAGACCGTTACCTTGTCGGCCTGCAAACGAAAGAGGCCGATCCGCGCGTCTACATTCCCTTCATAGACGGCGACGCGCGCCTCCTCCGGCCCGCTCGCGCTCTGGCGATCCGAGATGATGGTCAACTCTTCGGTGGTCGCTGCTGCGGGGGTCGCGCCGCCCGGCACGGTCTTAACCGCCATCCGCGGCCGGATCGGCTGTTCCTGTTGCAGCGGGTTGACGTTCGGCGTGTCGGTGATCGGGTTCGTCACCTTGCGATCGACCGGGTTGGTCTGTTGCGCGGAGGCGCGCCCCGCAAACAACGCGAGCAGCACGAAGAGGCACGCGAAGACGCCGCACCCGCGAGAGGACAGGGGACGCCGCCAGACTAACTTGGAGAGGGGAAATTTGTGCGCGCGCACCGCCACAATCAAACGCGCCTGTCTGATGGCCGAGCCAACCACAGGCGCGCGCAAAGCAATTTCAAAAGGCGCGGCGATGCTAACACGCGCCCTCAGAGGGCGACAAGCGGAGCATCTTGCGGGCCAATGGCATTGAATGAAGGACGATGTGATCTTAAATCTGAAATCTCAAATTTGAAATCTTGAATCTTAAATTTGAAAATTCAGCACTTGGCGATGCCACAGGATCGAGCCTTTGCTCAACTTCGTTAATTCAATGACTTGGCCCTTGCGGGCCTGTGTGTATTCAATCTCAGGTTTTTGCAGGCGTTAAGAGACGTGCACTTACTGGCGGATGATGTTACCCGTTCCCGCGTTACAGTCAGGCGGAAAGTTGTTGTATGGTCTGAGGCCGATGCCTGAAACATCCAGCGAACTCTTGCGCCTGATGATCGTCGCCGGCGAGTCTTCGGGCGACGCGCATGCGGCGGCACTGGTCCAAGCCCTGCGTAAGCGCGCGCCCGAAACGCGCTTCGAGTTCTACGGCGCGACGCTCGGCGCGATGCGCGAGGCCGGCGTCGAGACCATCGTGCGCGCCGACGACCTCGCGATCACCGGCCTGTTGGAGATCGGCCACGCCCTGCCGCGCTTCTGGGGCGCGTTTCAAGCCCTCAAGCGGGCAGCAACTGAGCGCCACCCCGACGCGGTCATCCTCGTAGATTGGCCCGACTTCAATCTGAAGCTCGCGCGCGCTCTCAGCCGCCGGGGCTTGCGAGTGATCTATTACATCAGCCCGCAACTCTGGGCGTGGCGCGCCTACCGCGCGCGCAGCGTCAGGCGCGATGTCGATCTGCTGCTCGCCATCCTGCCCTTCGAGCCCGCATGGTACGCCGCGCGCGGCATCACACACGTCGAGTTCATCGGCCAC
>JBOGOY010000793.1:0-2703 GCA_050748185.1 Pyrinomonadaceae bacterium | reverse complement strand
GTGCTGCATAGTTTCGCAATTGGCGTAACAGGGTGGGTCCAGTGAGGTTCTGAGGCCGTGTCAACATCGATCAATCATGAGGCCGCGCGCGTTGGCGTCGCACCCGAAGGGCATGCGTCCCGGCAGTTCGACCTCGGCCCCGAGCCGGCTCTCGCCGAACTGCCCGCGCGCGTTTCCGTGGGCGGGCTGGCTTATTACCTCGTGCGGGCCGGCGCGGGCTATCAGTTGCTCTCGACCGTCTGCCCGCATCAGGGCGGCGAAGTGTTGGACAAAGGGGCGTGCTTCGAGTGCCCGCACCACGGTTGGCGGTTCGCGCACGACACCGGCCGATGCCTCAACGCGCCGGCGCACGGCCTCTCGACCGTCCCCGTGGTGGTGCGCGACGGGCGGCTCTATGTCGAAGCGTTGGCCTCGCCACAGCCGACGCCGCGCGCGCCGCGTCGCGGCACGCGACCCGATCAGTTAACGATCCGACTGCACGGCCATGCGTGCCTTGAGATCGACTACCGGGGCTTTTCGCTGCTCACCGACCCGTGGCTTGTAGGGCCGGCCTTTTTTGGCTCGTGGACGCAGTACCCGCCGCCGCTCGTCGAGCCCTCGGCGCTGCGCCCACAGGCGATCCTCGTCACACACGAGCACTCGGATCACTTTAGCGAGACGACGCTCAGGCACTTCGACCGCGCGACGCCGGTATACGTCCCCGACTTTCCGAACCGCCGCTTGCCCGCCCGGCTCGCCGCGTTAGGCTTCGCCGCGGTCACGCCGCTTTCTTTCGGCAAGACCCACGAGATCGCCGAAGGCATCAGTCTGACGTGTTACGAGCCGGAGAGCCTGTGGAACGACTGTATCGTGCTGACGGAGATCGACGGCTTCCGGCTGCTGAATTTGAACGACGCCGGACTCAACCGCCGCATCGCCGCGCAGGTCGCCCCGGTCGATGTGGTCGCCGCGCAGTTCTCCACCGGCGCGTCGGGCTACCCGCTGACGTGGGACCACCTGAGCGCCGCCGAAAAGGTCCACATCACGGAACGCGCCCGACAGGGCAAACTGCAAATGCTGAAAGAGGCGATGGAGCTTTACGGCGGCGAGTTCCTGCTGCCCTTCGCCTCGCACTTCGCGCTCTGGCACCCTTCACACCGCGAGTTCATGCGGATGCTGCGGGTCAACACGATCGACGACGTGGTGCGGGCGTTCGAGGGTAGCGAAACCGGCGTGCTCGATCTGTTGCCGGGCGAAAGCTGGGACGCCGCGTCGGGGCGGATCGAGCGGGCGTGGCCGCAGCGCGGGCTGCTCTTCAAACGGGCACAGGTGTTGAAGCATCTCGCCGAAAGTTTTGATCAGAACGTTTTCGAGCAGCACCATGCCGCGACGGACGAACTCACCCGCGAGGAAGTGGAAGAGTATTTCCTCCGCCTCAACGAGACGCCGGAAATCGCCTTTTGCGAGAATCTGACCGTGCGGATGAGGGCCGTCGGCGCGGGCGGCGGCCCGGACAATTTGGAAGTCGCGTTCGAAGTCGCCGACGGGCGGCTGCGAATCCTGCCGGCCGCGCCCGAGACGCCCAACCTGACGCTGGAGATGCCGGCGGGCATCCTGCGTCGCACCATCGCGGAAAACCTGTCGTGGGACGAGGCTTTCATCGGCTACTGGTGTCGCTTCACCAGAAACCCCAACGTCTATCACGCGGGGTTCTGGCGCATGTTGCAAGCCCCCTACTTCGCCAAGCCGGCCGTGACGCCGGCCGCCGCCGCCGTCGTGGGCGAACTGATCACCTCGACCTCTGTGATCGCGGAAGTGTTGGAAGTGTACGGCGGGCGGGCGGAGAGAATTTTGCGCCGCCATGGGCTGTACTGCGCCGGGTGCCAGCATTCCACGTTTGACTCGATCGATGCCGGAGCGAAAAGTCACGGCCTCGACAAAAAACAGTCCGAGCGCTTGGTTCGCGAGTTGAACCGGGCGCTACACGGGGCAGCGCCGTCCGGGCCGGAAACAGTCGCCGCGCCGAACGGACATCGCCCGCAAGCATCGTCAGACCGGTAAATCATGTCCGACATCGCCATCCACGTCGAAGGGCTTTCCAAGCAGTACCGCATCAGCGGTCAGCGGGAGCGCTACAAGGCTCTGCGAGACAATCTCTCGCGGCTCGTCGCCGCGCCTTTCCGCCGTCTCGGCTCGGCCATCAAAGGCGGGCCGGCGAACGGGCGGCGCGAAGATGAACTCATCTGGGCACTCGACAACGTTTCCTTCGACGTGCGGCGCGGCGACGTGATGGGAATCATCGGTCGCAACGGAGCGGGCAAATCGACGCTCCTCAAAGTCCTTTCACGGATCACCGAGCCGACGCGCGGCTATGCCGACGTGAACGGCCGCGTCGGGAGCTTGCTGGAAGTCGGCACGGGCTTTCACCCTGAACTGACGGGCGGCGAGAACATCTATCTGAGCGGCGCGATCCTCGGCATGAAGAAGGCCGAAATCGAGCGGAAGTTCGACGAGATCGTCGCTTTCGCGGAGGTCGCCAAATTTATCAACACGCCGGTCAAGCACTATTCGAGCGGGATGTACCTGCGACTCGCCTTCGCGGTGGCGGCGCACCTTGAGCCGGACATCCTGATGGTTGACGAGGTGTTGGCGGTGGGCGACCTCGCCTTCCAGCGCAAGTGCATGGGCAAGATGCAGCAGGTGGGCGAGACGGGGCAGACCGTC
>JBOGOY010000792.1:0-2704 GCA_050748185.1 Pyrinomonadaceae bacterium | reverse complement strand
GCCCTCATCCCTTCATCCCCCGTCTGGACAACTTTTTGTGACATATGCTACCGTTCTTCGTGACAAGCGGACATTCACAGTTCGCTTGTCTTTCTTTTTTCCGCTCTCTCAGCGTCGGCGCATCAAGGATGCGTAGTCCCCACTCCGGCTGACAACAGTCAGTTCGCTCCTAGAGCCGGAGGTCGGGTCGAGGGGAGTTCTTGCTCTCGGCTCGCGCGCCGCTGAAGGAAGTCACTCGGAACAGGAGAACCGAATAATGTCGAAATCCCTCTTGGGGGGGAGCGCCGTCCTGATGTGCGCCCTGCTCCCAGCTTCTTTGACTTTTTACGCTCAGACCACCGCCGCCGTACCCCTCGCCGGCCTCACGCCGGAAACTCAAATTCGAGCTAAATCCGACTCTCAAGCCGCCGTCGTGTCTCAGGACATCGGCCGAAATGAGGTTGCCTTAGCTATTGCGGCGATGCGCCGCGATGTGCCTGTAGAAGTGCGGCCGGATTTGCGCGTGCCCGCCGAACTGCCCGCGAAAGGTAATCAGAAGGGCACTAACAAGGGTGGCATCTTCGGCGAAGCAGGTTTGTTTACGGCGACGGCCTACGCCCTGCGCGGGCGCACGGCCAGCGGCCAGTCTGTCCGCCGCGGCCTGATCGCCGCCGACCGGAGCGTGCTGCCGCTCGGGAGCCGGGTCAGGCTCGACGCCGGGCCTTACAGCGGCGAGTACCTCGTCGCCGATCGCGGCTCCGCCATCCGCGGCCGTAAGATCGACATCTGGGTTCCGTCCAACGGCGAGGCGATGCGTTTCGGACGCCGTAAAGTAAAACTGACCGTCCTCAGTTACGGCGGCCGGCGCGCAACCTCTCGCCGCGGTTAGACCTCTATCGAGCTGAAACACTAAAGGCCAAGTTAACAAGAGCCGCCGTCATTTAAGACGGCGGCTTTTGTTATGCGCGGCGCGTTAAGTTGCTCTCTAAAGCAGTTTGCCCCGGTCACTGCCGTGCGGTTAAGATGCGACGGCCGAAATTGCTTCGGTCTTCTCTCTTAGGCGCAAAATGGTTTTAGGATTGAACTGGCAGGCGGTGCTGCAAGGCGTCGCTTGGGTGACGCTGTTGTCATGGTTGTTGATCGCGGGCCTGACTTGGCGCGGCCTGCGACGGCGACCTCGGCTCACGATTCCGCCAGACGGGGACAGTGAATTGTCGGGCGAGGTCGCGCCGCCGCCGCTCGTCTCCATTCTCGTGCCGGCGCGCAACGAGGCCGGGCGCGTGCTGCGCGAGGCCTTACGCTCGATGCTGGCGCAGGATTACGGCCGCTTTGAAATCGTCGCCGTGAACGACCGCTCGACCGACCCGACCGGAATCATTTTGCAAGAACTCGCTTTAGCGGACAGTCGGCTGATCGTCATTGAAGGCGCGGAGCCGCCCGCGGGCTGGCTCGGCAAGCCTTTCGCGTTGCGGCAGGCTGAAGAGGCCGCGCGGGGAAGTTGGTTGCTGGCAACCGACGCGGACATGATCTTTGATTCGCGCCTGCTGCGCGCCGCGATGCGATGCGCGCTCGCCGGCGGCTACGACGCTTTGACGCTCATTCCGCGCGTTGACTGCCCGACCTTCTGGGAGCGTGTCTTCGTGCCGACGTTTGGGTTCTTCATGGCGTTGGGAATGCCGGTCGAGCGCGTCAACGATCCGCGCCGCAAAGAATCGCTCGGCGTCGGCGGCTTCTTCCTGATGCGGCGCGAAGCGCTCGCCGCCGTGGGCGGCTATGGTGCGCTCGCCAGAGAAGTGGCGGAGGACTTGAGTCTTGCCGAACGGCTGAAAAAGTCTGGGGCGCGCCTGCGCGTCGAGTACGCAACCGAATTTCTGCGGACGCGGATGCACCCGAACTTAGGCGGCATCTGGGAAGGATTTACCAGGAACCTATTTGCGGGCTTGAAATTCTCGCCGGCGCGGGGCGTGGCCGGGTTCGTGGGGCTGTTGCTTTTCCACATCGCGCCCCCATTGCTCGCGCTGCTTTGCGCCGTCATGTGGGCAACGGTGAATGAGACGCGAGGTTTTTGGTTCGATTTCATCCGGCCGCTCGCGCTCGTGTGGCTGACGCAGGTATTCACGTTCTCAATCATCAATCGCAGCGCGGGTGTGCCCGTAGGTTACGCCCTGACCGTACCGCTCGGCACGGCGCTGTTCGCGGCCATCCTGCTGAACTCGATGAGCAAAATCCTGAGCGGTCGAGGCGTGGTTTGGAAAGGACGCAAAGTTTACGAGCGCGGAGCGGGCCGGCCGTTGCCGCCTGCGTCGCGTGGAAGAAACCAACACGAATTCTCAACCCATGACTGAAGCACAACCAAGCGAGAACATCGCAAGCCCGGCCCCCCTCGTAGAAGTCTGGCGAGGACTGATCGTCGAGTCGCGGCACCGCGGTCACGTGGTCGCGGTCGATGGCGACGGGCGCGTGGTCGCGCGCCTCGGCGACCCGGAAACCGTCACCTTCCTGCGTTCGTCCTGCAAGCCGCATCAGGCCGTTCCGCTCGTCGCTTCGGGCGCGGCCGAGCGTTTCGGCTTGACGGACAGAGAGATCGCCGTCGCCTGCGGCTCACACAACGGCGAGGCCCTTCACGAAGAAGCAGTCGCCTCGATGCTGGAAAAGATCGGGCTCGGCGCAGACGCCTTAAAGTGCGGCGTACACGAACCTTTCAGCCGTCAGGTGGCACAAGAGA
>JBOGOY010000791.1:0-2706 GCA_050748185.1 Pyrinomonadaceae bacterium | reverse complement strand
AGACAACGCATCTCGACCGGGACCAAGTGGGAGCCAATTGTCGGCTACTCGCGCGCGGTGCGCGTCGGTGAACGCATCTACCTGACGGGGACGACGGCGACTGACGAGCAGGGCGAGATCGTCGGCGTCGGCGATGCCTACGCGCAGACGGTGCAAGTCATCCGTAACATCGAGCGCGCACTCGCGCGGCTCGGCGCGGGGTTGGAGCACGTCGTCCGCACGCGGATGTTCGTCACCGACATTTCGCGCTGGGAAGAATATGGCCGGGCGCACGGCGAGTTCTTCCGCGAGATACTGCCGGCGACAACGATGGTCGAGGTGTCGCGCTTGATCGACGAACGGATGCTTGTCGAAATCGAAGCCGACGCAGAGTTGTAAACCCGTGCCGGTTTGAAGCGCGCGACGGCCCGCGACGCTAAGGAGTATTGACGATGGGTTACTGGAAAATGCGTCTGTTAGCGCTGGCGATGATTGTCGTCGGTGGCGGCCTCACTTATCACAACTGGCAGCAGTTGCTAGAAGAGGGCCGTTACTCATTCAGGTTGGCGACGTTCGGACCCGTCGCAATCGTCCTCGGCTTGTTCGTGCTGCTGTTCCCGGCGCGGGCGGGCGCGCCCACCACCATGCCAGAGCGGTTGGTGGCGCTCGCGGCGCTGGGCGTCGGCTTAATCGCCGGTCTCTTCAACCTATACCTGATGGACCCTTACTTTTTCGGTCAATGAATCTATGCCTATGAAATCAAGTTCCCCCCTCGACCTCGCACAGATCGAGCGCAACTTCCGTGAAATCGCGCCACCGCTGACCGAGGCCGAAGCCCATTTCGAGTCGCACCGCTGTCTCTATTGCTATGACGCGCCCTGCACGCGCGCCTGCCCGACGCACATCGACGTGCCCGCCTTCATCAAGAAGATCGCGAGCGGCAACCTGCACGGCGCGGCGCGCGTCATCTTCGACGCCAACCCGGTCGGCGCGACCTGCGCGCGCGTCTGCCCCGTCGAAGCGCTGTGCGAAGGAGCGTGCGTCGAGAACACGCTGATGCAGCAGCCGATCGAGATTGGACGTTTGCAACGGCACGCTACCGACGACGTGATGCGAACGGGACGACCGCTCTTTCAACCCGGAGCGCCAAACGGTAAATCAATCGGCATCGTCGGCTCCGGCCCGGCGGGACTCTCGTGCGCCACCTATCTCGCACGCCTCGGCTACGCGGTCACGATCTACGAGCGCCGTCCCTTGCCGGGTGGGATGGACACCTACGGCATGGCCGAATACAAGATGCGGCAACAAGTCTCGACCGACGAGGCCGCCCGCGTCGCGCAACTCGGCGTCGAGATCAAAACCAACGTCGAAATCGGACGCGACCTCACGATTGACGAACTTGCGGCGGCGCACGACGCGGTCTTTCTCGGCATGGGGCTTGGTCCCACGCAGCGCCTCAATGTCCCCGGCGAAGACTTGCCCGGCGTGCTCGACGCCCTGACCTTCATTGAGATGATCAAGACGCGCGACTGGTCCAACATCCCTATGGGGAACACGGTGGCCGTCGTCGGCGCGGGCAATACTGCGGTTGACGCCGCCACGCAGGCCAAGCGACTCGGAGCCGAGCGCGTCTTGATGATCTATCGCCGCAGTGAGCGCGAGATGCCGGCCTACGCCTACGAGTATGAACTGGCGAAGCACGACGGCATCGAGTTTATGTGGCAGACCACGCCGGTCGAGATCGTCACGGATGCTGAAGGCACGCGGGCCACGGGACTGCGCTGCGTGCGCGTGGAACTCGGCGAGCCAGACCCGTCCGGCCGCCGCACAGCTCGCCCGGTGACGGGCTCGGAGTTTGTGGTCGAGGCCGACCTTGTCATTAAGGCGCTCGGCCAGACAAAGTTGCGCGCGTTGCTGTCGCAGATTCCCGGCATCGAGTTGGACGCCGCGAGCCGCGTCGTCGTCGCTCCGCAGACGATGCAGACCGGCAACCCGAAATTCTTTGCCGGCGGCGATTGTGTCAACGGCGGGCGCGAGGCGGTGGACGCCGCGCAACACGGCAAGCTCGCGGCGCAGGGGATTCATCAGGCGCTGACCGGCGCGCGGGTCGAATTCGCGGGCGCGCGTGAGTTCGCGATCCAGACATCGCAGCGATAGCGGGCGAGGCGTAGAATCAAGAGGGACAGCCTGCGAAGCAGCCGGAAAGCAAGAAGCAGATGTCAACACAACCAGAACAGCGATATACGCTCGAAGAATATTTTGCGCTGGAACTCGCCAGTGAAGACAAGTATGAGTTTTGGGACGGCAGGGTCTTTTGCATGAGCGGCGCGAGTTTCGCGCACAACCAGATTACACGCAATCTGCTGACGCACTTGGACAGTCAGTTACGCGAACGCGGCTGCCAAGTGTTACCCGCCGACATGCGAGTTAAAGTCCCGGCCTATCCTCCCTACCGCTACCCGGACCTGACAGCTTTGTGTGACCGGCCGGAGATCGAAGTCGTCGGCGGCCTTGAGATGTTGACCAATCCCGCCCTCATTGTTGAGGTTCTGTCGCCCTCGACCGAGGCGTTTGATCGGGGTGACAAGTTCACCTATTACAAATCGATTTCGAGTTTCAGCGAATACCTGCTGATCGCGCAGCACCGCCCGCACGTCTCGCACTTTGTCAGGCGAGAAGGTGGCGTCTGGACCTACATGGAGTTTAACGAATTGGCCGACCTAGTGC
>JBOGOY010000790.1:2224-2707 GCA_050748185.1 Pyrinomonadaceae bacterium | reverse complement strand
GAAATAGCCCGAGCCGGTGCCGTCGGCGGTGCGGGCGGTGACAGAGAGGCTGACGTTGCTCTGGCGGTCGAAGTAGAAGTTGCCGTTCTTCGTCGCCGACGCAGACGCCTGAGCGCGCGCCTGATGAAAGCCCGCGCCGGTCACTTTGCCGCGCTCGCACAGAGCGATGATCTCGCCGATGGTGCGGGCTCGCACGGTGGCTGGCAGGCGCGTCGTCACCTCGACGTAGCCGCCGGCCGGCTTGTACGTCTGCGGCCCGAGCGTCGGCACATACTCGCGATCGACCGGCGAGACGCGCGCCAATTGCTCGGCCTGTTCGACGGCGGCGCGCAAAGCGGTGTCGCTCAGATCGTTGGTCGAAGCCGAGCCGCGCTTCTGATCAACCCAGACCGTGACGCCCAACGAAGTGTCCTCGCGCCGCCCGCTCGTCGTCATCGCGTTGGCGGCAAAGCGCAGGTGCGAAAATTCTTCGCTGTTCAAATT
>JBOGOY010000790.1:0-2214 GCA_050748185.1 Pyrinomonadaceae bacterium | reverse complement strand
GCCTTGACGTAACCGAGCACCTTGTCGGTGATGGCTTTTGCTTCCTTTTCGTTGAGTAGCACTTGGGGCTCTCCTTAAAAGTCAGGGTGGAAGAATTAACCACAGAGGACATGATGAATGCGGAATGATGAATGATGAATGAAAGCAGTAGTCAGTAGCCAGTAGCCAGTAGGGATTGACTTTGCTGGTAGTTGGCGGTGGCGACCGAGACGCCTTTCCCGTTGTCAGATGTTTCTACTGCTACTGGCTACTGACTACTTCGGCTCATTCATCGTTCCGCATTCATCATTTCTTCTCTGCGTCCTCTGTGGTGAAAATCTCCACACCTAATTTCATAACCTTCAACTAACTCTTACCGCGCCGCCGTGTTCAGCACGTTGATCTGCCGGAAGCGCGCGACGGGGCAGCCGTGGCTGACGGCGTTTGACTGGCCGGGCTGTCCCTTGCCGTCGTTGAACGTGCCGCTCAGTTCATAGGTCGATTGGCCGCCGAGCAGGTCGCAGGCCTGCCAGAAATCGGGCGTGCGCGATTGATAGGCCACGTCGCGGAGCATCTGGCCGACACGACCGTTCTTGATCTCGTAGAACGTCTGCCCGCCGAACTGAAAGTTGTAGCGCTGCTGGTCGATGGAATAGCTGCCGCGGCCGTGGATCAAAATGCCGTCCTTTACATCTGCGGCTAAGTCTTCGAGCTTGTTGTCTTCCTTCGCCGGTTCCAGAGAGACGTTCGGCATCCGTGGGAAGGGGACGCTGCCCCAACTGTCCGCGTAAGAGCACCCGTAAGAACTTTTTCGCCCGATGCGCGGCGCAAGATCGCGCGTGGTTTGCCAATCGACGAAGACGCCATCTTTGATGAGGTGCCATTTCTGCGCCTGCACGCCGTCGTCGTCGTAGCCGGTGGTGGCGAGTCCGCCCGTTTGGGTGCGGTCGGCGAAGAAATTGACGATCTTCGAGGCGAACTGAAACTTGCCGGTCTTGTCGGGCGTCAGGAAACTGGTTCCCGCATAGTCGGCCTCCCAGCCGAGGGCGCGGTCGAGTTCGGTCGAGTGGCCGACCGATTCGTGAATGGTCAGAAACAGGTGCGTCGGGTGCAGCACTAGATCGTATTTGCCGGGCTCGACGGGCTTAGCCTTCAGTTTCATCACGGCCTCTTGGCCGGCCTGCTCCGCCTCTTTGAGCCACGGATAGGTGCTGAGAAATTCGTAGCCAATGCCCTGCGGTCCCATGATCGAGGCGCGCGTCTGAAAGTCGTTCGTGTCGCGGTTGACGGCCGTCACGTTGAAACTGGGAAAACTGCGGACGAGGTACTGTTCAATGCGCGAGCCGTCGGTCGAGGCGTAAAACTTCTGTTCGTTGACGAAGGCGACGGCCGAGTTGACGAAGCTGACGCCTTTGACGGAGAGCGCCGCCTCATTCAGTTTCAGCAGAAACTGAATCTTGTCGTCGAGCGGCACGTCAAACGGGTCGCGCGCGAAAGAGCTTTTCCAACTCGTGACGACCTTCGGAGCAGGGACCAGTGTGATGGGCCGGCGTTGGTGCGCGGCGTTAGCGCGGGCGATTGAGAGCGCTTCTTGCGTGACGCGGCGGACCTCGGCGGGCGTCGTTAAGCGGCTGGCGGCAAAGCCCCACGTGCCGCGCCACAGCACCCGCACGCCAAAGCCGAAACTCTGGCTGCGCGCCACGTTCTGCACCTGCCGCTCGCGCGTGTTAACCGACTCGAAGCGGTAACGGTTGATGCGGATGTCGGCGTAGGACGCACCCGCGCGCTTGGCCGTCGCGAGGGCGATGTCGGCCAATCCGTGCTTATCAACCTCGTCGTAGGCGGTGATGGCCGACTCAGTGGCGAAGGCCCAAGAGGGAAGTCCGAGCGCGCCCGCCGCAAAAGCGAGCCCCGCGGTCTGCAAAAAATCGCGTCGCGTCGATGTCATCGAACACCTCGAAAGTAGAGCGTCAAACTTGTCTTCGTGCGTCGGAGCCGGGTTCAAGCAAAGGCTCCGACAAAAGGGATGCGAAAGAATACAACGATCTTCGCGCCCGCGTGCGAAAAAGTTTCAAGCCGCGCTGCTCGCGTCTGCTTTCGCGGCGTTGGCTAACGTGCGTCGGCTGTCGCTATGACGTGACGCGCCGCTCGTCGCTGGAAGCGCGAGGCCATTCGTTGCTACACAAACCAACAGAGCATCTTTTGACGGCTGTAGCCGCCTGCTGTGCGGAAGGA
>JBOGOY010000789.1:0-2715 GCA_050748185.1 Pyrinomonadaceae bacterium | reverse complement strand
AGGTACGGCGCGGGCAGCAAGGCGGCGCGCGTCGAGAGCAACTGGCCGAGGTGCGCTCAACGCTCGATCCTGATGTCACCGCTGATCGTCTTGATGGCAATGGGCTGTCCGCCCGCGCCGGCGGTCCCGGCGGCGCGTTGCCCGACGCGGCGCTTCTCGACCTTGACGCCGAGTTCTTCGGCGGCCTCGATGTCGCCGCTGATCGTCTCGGCCTTCAGGTCGGCGTTCGTCTCAGGCGAGAGGCGCAGCGTTACGTCGCCGTTAACGCTGCTGAAAGACTGCGGGCCGCCGGGTCCATTCGCCGACTCGAACGTAATCGTGGTGTCGCCCTGCACCGTCTTGGAAGTGACTTCGCCGCCCACGTCCTGCAACTCGACATCCCCGTGCTGCACGCCGATCGAGACCTGCCCGGCCCTCACGCCCTTCAGGCTCACTTCGGAGTTGAGCGCCTTGATCTGAATCTCGCCGAGCGCGGCGCGCGGCAGTTTCACTTCGTATGCCACCTCTTCGAGATTGGCCTGCGCGCCGATGGAGGTGCTGAACGAGAGCCGCTTGTCGGTATGCGTGTGACCGATCTTCGCTCGCTCGCGCCCCTCGGGCGTGCCGCCGCGCTTGACGATTTTCACCTCAGCCTCGGCGGAATCCCAGCCCTCGATCGTGACAGAGCCGCTGAAGTTCTGGATCGAGAAGGCCGCTCCCGCCGCGAGCGGGAAAGTCTTGGTGATAACGGTCTCGTCGTCGGAGACTTCGGCGCCCGTTTCGTTGAGCACCGACGTCTCGGCCGTGTCGCCGGCGATGGCGGGGAGTTCCGGGATGGCGATCTCAGGCACTTCGACCCTCACCGGCGGAACGGGTGGGACTTCAGGCCGCTTAATGACGACGCGGCGCACGCCGGTCCTGCGCGTACTCTCGCTGATGATGTAGGCGACGAGTATCGAAGCCCCGGCTGAGAAGACGATGAAGAAAAGCGCCGCGAAGATCCAGAAGCGCATCCTCTTCGGGCGTTTGGACGGTGGCACGGCGGCGGGCGTCGCGTTGTACGCACCCGCGAGCGGCGACTGATAGCCGGCGTAGTGTTGAAAGCCGGGGTCGGTGCCGCGGCCGGGCAGCGGCGTGGTCCCCCCGGCGTAAGCGGCCCCGCCGCCGCTCGGGCCTTGCGGAGGATGCGGCGCTTCGCCGTGCGGCAAGATCTGCGTGGGCGTCTCTTCGCCGGACAGCGGGCGCGTCGGCGCGCCGCACTGACGGCAAAATTGCTGCCCCGCGAACAACTCGGCCCCGCAATTTTTGCAATGTTCGTTCATGACCTACTGGCTCCTGAAATGTATGACTCGCCCTTCCGGAGATTAACCGTACTTTCTTTATCGCGGATTGTAGCCGCGCCTCCGCGCTTCCACAACAGCGTTAACGCTCCGCCTTACGCGATAGTTCTGGCGAAGGCATTTGCCAAACAAGAAAGCCCGGTCGCAGGGCCGGGCTTTCAGGGGATGCGCGCCAACCAAATGAGGCCAAGTTCAGGGCGTGACGCGCCCGATCCAGCCGCGACTGGCGTAGTCGCTGATTGTCAGCACCATCATGATCGCGAGCCAGAAGAAGCCGGAGACGACCACCAGCGCCACCAGTTTCGAGCCGTAGCGGACGTGCATGAAGAAGAGGATGACGAGCGTGGCCTTCGTGACCGCGATGGTCATGGCGACGATGGTGTTGAGGAAGGCGAAGCGCTCGCCAAGCAAAACACCGAAATCGACGGTGGCGGCGAGCACGGTGATCGCCGTCAGGACCATCAACGCCCCGAAGACCACGAAGTACATTTTTCTCGAAACGATGTGCTCGGACATAACCTAAGTCAGACCTCTCAATGCGCGACCAGATTCGCGCCCAGCAGATAAAGCAACGGGAACAGGAAAATCCAGACGATGTCCACAAAGTGCCAGTAGAGGCCGAAGATTTCGACCGGCGCGTGGTATTCGGGCGAGTAGGCTCCGCGCCACGCGCGGTACATGATCGGCAGCAGGATCGCGATGCCGATGATCATATGGAGCGCGTGCAGGCCCGTCATCGCAAAGTAAATCCAGTAGAACATCTGGATGTTTTGCAGGCTGACGTCGGCCGGAAAGCCCACCTCTTTGAGCGGGTTGAACATGCCGCTGAAGGGAATCAACCCGTCGTGATACTTGGTCGTGTACTCGACGGCCTTGATGCCCAGAAACGTCAGGCCGAGCAGCCCGGTCAAGCCGAGGAAGGCGACCTGCGTGCGGCGTGCGCGTCCGACCTGTGTCGCCCACACGGCGAGCGCCATCGTCAGACTGCTGCCGATCAGCACGGCGGTATTGAAGGCCCCGAGTTTCCAATCGAGGTGGCCGCTCGCCGCCGCGAAGGCTTCGGGGTAGCGCGTGCGGTAGATGACGTAGGCGAGGAACAGCCCGCCGAAGAACATCACCTCCTGCACGAGGAAGACCCACATGCCGAGAGCGCCGGCCTCGCGCTGTTGTTCGAGATTGTCGAAATGGTGCGCGAGCGCGGCGTGGGCCGAATGCGGAGCGTCCGTCTGATGCTGCGCCGGCATCGTTTCAGTAGTGGTAGCCAAGGCTTTTACTCCCTCCCGTGAGATGAACTTCCGGGCGCGACGTCGTGTACAGGATGATCTGGGTCTGCCGGTTGATCCGCCGTTTCGCCGGGGCCGATGACCTTCATTTCTTCGACGGGGCGAAACTCATA
>JBOGOY010000788.1:0-2718 GCA_050748185.1 Pyrinomonadaceae bacterium | reverse complement strand
GAAGAAGATTTTGTCTTTAACGACGGGGCCGGAGAGTTTGCCGCCGAACTGGTTGCGGTTCAGGAAAGGCTCCTCGACGCCCGCGCGATTGCGGAAGAACGTGTTGGCCGAGAATTTCGAGTTGCGATTATAGGCGAAAAGGGCGCCGTGAAAATCGCTCTGCCCGCGCGGGGTCACGAGTTGCACCTGCGACGAGCCGTAGCCGCGGTCAGCGCCGGCGTTCTGCGTCGAGATAGTGAATTCGCCGGTGTTGTCCACGGACGGGCGCTCCGAGACGAAATCAACGGCGTTGCCGCGGATGAAGTTGTCCTGCACGTTGAGGCCGTCGCGGGTGATGTTGGTAAAACTCGACCGTTGGCCGTTGATGGTCGTATTCTGCGCGCCGTTGCTGGTTGTGCCCGCCTGCAAACTGATCAAGTTCAGCGGGTTGCGTCCGTTGAGCGGCAGATCCTGAATCTGGCGCGGGCTGACCGTGTTGCTCAACTCGGCGTTGGTCGCGTTGAGCACATCGGCCCCGGCGACGACCGTCACCTCTTCGGTGATGTTGCCGATCTCCAGCGTGGGGTTCAGCGCATACTCGCGGCCGACGTCGATCTTCACGTCCTCGGCGGTAAAGGTCTTAAAACCTTGCGACGTGATTTTGACGGTATAGTTGCCGACTTCGAGTTGCGAGACGCGGAAGGTACCGTCCTCACTCGCCACGACGGTTCGCTCTTTGCCCGTCTGATTGTCGGTAATAATCACCGACGCCCCCGGAATCGCTCCGTCGGGACCCAAGACGGTCCCGACAAGATTGCCGGTATTGGATTGGGCGAACGCCGAAGCGGTCAGCAGCGCCAGCGTCAGCGTCGCAACAATAAATCTCTTCATGTCCAAACTCCTTGTGTTGATTGGCTCCTCGAGGCGGGTTTCGTTAACACGAGAACACGGCTCGTCGAAGGAATTACCTTGTCGTTTCAGTGCTGCGAAAAGGGGAAGTAAGCAATTAACTTGCAGCACCCGAAATCAGCAAACCGTATGCCGCCACGTTGTTGGAATTGAACCTACTTACAGGGTGTGCTTTATCACTCCGACGGTGAGAATCGATCGCTCGTGACGTTGAAATATTCGGATGTTAATTCAATTTTTCGGATAGCCGCCCCGCAGACGCACGGAGAGCGCAAAGAGGCTTTATTCGGAACGAAGTTCCAGAAAATATGTCTTATGAGGAGGGAGGTAGCTTAGTTGAACAGGCGGGTGAGCCCAGCAAAATCGAGGACGCGGAGAGGGAGGTCAAGTCGTTGCTCAAGGTCTTCGAGCGTAGTGCCGTCAAGCATCACGGGTTCGTCGCTCTTGAAGGCGACCGAGGGGACGATGACGAAATCACCTTGAAAATCTGGACGGGCGGCGAGAATGTCTCGGCCGGTCAACAGGCCGGCGACGCCGATGTCGGGGCCGAAGTAATCGTTCTCGACTGCGACGACGTGCAGGCGGGTGACGAAACTCCGGTTGAGGCCGTCGAGAAGTTCGCGCAGTACGGGCGCGAAGAATTTGCCGGTCAGCACTGTGCCGTGCAGTTTCTCGGGCGACTGGGGTGGGCGGCGTTCGAGGCGGCGGCGCAGTTTTTGAAAATCTTCGTGGAAAGAGCGGACCATGCCGACGCCGTCCTCGATCTGGGGGTAGTCGCCGTAGTGGCGGCGGGAGGGGACGGGCAATCCCGCTTTGAGATAAATCTCGTCGCCGAGAAAGGCGAAGGTGGTTCCCAGTCGTGCGCGCAATTGGCGCTGGATGGGTTTCAATTCCTCGATCGTGCGGCGGCAGAATTCGGGGGTGACGGGCACGAGCCGCTCGTCCGTCAGGTAGCGCGTCAGGCCGAGCGGCACGACGGCGACCGACTTGACGCGCGGGTACTCGGCGGCCAGATCGTGAATCGTGCGGCGCAGAATCTCGCCGTCGTTGATCTCCGGGCACAACACCACCTGCGCGTGAATCTCGATGCCGGCGTCCATCATCCGGCGCAGCTTCTCAGAGATGTCGGCGCGCTTTTCGTCGATGCCGAGCAGCAAGGCGCGCACTTTGAGGTCGGTGGCGTGGACCGAGACGTACTGCGGCGAAAGTTTCTGCTCGATGACGCGCCGCATCTCGGCTTCGGTGATCGAGGTGAGCGTCGTGTAGTTGCCGTAAAGGAAAGAGAGGCGCACATCCTCGTCGCGGAAAAAAAGGGCGGGTCGCGCGTCAGGCGGGTTCCCTTTACAGAAGCAGAAGAGGCACTCGTTGGCGCACTGGCGCGGGACGATGTTCTCGAATGAGAGGCCAAAGTCTTCGCCCTCTCCGCGCTCGATCTCGATCTCCCACTCTTCGCCGGTCACGCGCTTCAGGACGTTCAAGGTCAACTCGGTCTCGCCGCCCGTCTGAAAGCGGAAGTCGAGGTAGTCGCGCACCGCGCGGCCGTTGACTTTGACGACGCGGTCGCCGGCCTCCAGTTCCAACTCGGCGGCGAGGCTGTCGGGCGTGATCTCTGTGATTTCGACTCCGCGCCGGCGGATCTGCGTGACGGCGGGGGTGACGGCGAACTCGTACATCTTTCAGACTTCTTTCCTCACGACTAGCTGATCCTCGGGCGAGAATCCGACCCACATGGCGACCGTTCAGTATGGCCGAAGCGACGCGCCGGTTCAACCGGATGGGGTCTTTCCGCCAAATTCCATCAGAACTTTAGCCACAGAGGCCACAGAGGTC
>JBOGOY010000787.1:0-2721 GCA_050748185.1 Pyrinomonadaceae bacterium | reverse complement strand
GATGTACACCGACCCCGGCGCGTGGCACGCGATGATGTCTCTGATTGCCCGCGCCCTCGGCAAATATCTCAACGCGCAGATCGCAGCCGGCGCGCAGGCCGTCCAACTCTTCGACTCGTGGGTCGGCTGCCTCTCGCCCGACGATTACCGCGAGTTCGTCTTGCCACACACGCGCGCCGTCATCCAACAAGTCACGCCCGGCACGCCCGTCCTGCACTTCGGCACCGGCACTGCCGCCCTGCTCGAACTGATGCGCGAGGCCGGCGGCACGGTCATCGGGTTCGATTGGCGCGTACAACTCGACGAGGCATGGCGGCGCGTCGGCTACGACGTGGCCTGCATGGGCAATCTCGATCCCGTTTCGCTCTTCGCCGGCGTGGAACACGTCCGCGCGCAGGTCCGCAAGATTCTGGCACAGGCCGCCGGGCGTGACGGTCACATCTTCAACCTCGGCCACGGCATCCTGCCCGAGACGCCGGTCGAAACAGTCGTCGCGCTGGTGGAAACGGTCCACGAATTCAGCCAAAGGTAAGTGAGCATGAACAACGAAACCACGATGGAGCGTCTGCGTTTCTGGGGCCGCCACCGCTGCCCGCGTTGCCGGATGCCTCTGCGCGCCGAAGAACTGGCTTGCCCGGTCTGCGAGTTGCAAATCGTCTTCGTCAACGAGCAGGGGGAGGTGATGCTTCACATGGTCGCCCTCGCGGACCCGGAGGACTGGCGGAGCGAAGAGGTCAACGAGTATCACACGGCGCTCGCGGTGGAAGAGTCCGGCGACATGTACCTGCCCCGCCGCCACCTGCCGACGCGCCCGCAGCGCGCCGACGTGGTCCCGCAGCAGGACGGCACGCTCGGCATTCGCTTTCATAATCTCATCCTGCCTGAAGATATAAAACGGGTGTGAAATTATGCCGAGTCTCAATTGGAAAAACGGTAGTGGCTCAATCTGAGAGGAGAGCGCCGTGCTACCTGCACCCGCTCGCGGTACTGTGTCGAGTGGCGGCAGAGGCCACGCAGTACCGCGAGCGAGAGCGAGCGGGTTCCGCAACCCTGAAACCTCGCGCCCTTGAGTGAAATGGCATACCCAGCGATGGACCAATCATACGACGCAATCCTCTTCGTCTCATTCGGCGGCCCCGAAGGAATGGACGAGGTAATGCCGTTTCTTGAGAACGTGCTGCGCGGGCGCAACGTGCCGCGCGAGCGGATGCTTGAGGTCGCTCATCATTACGAGCTGTTCGGCGGCGTGAGTCCGATCAACGGGCAGAACCGCAAACTGATCGCCGCGCTTGAAGAAGAATTAGCCGCTCACGGGCCGCGCTTGCCGATCTACTGGGGCAACCGCAACTGGCATCCGTTGCTCGCCGACACGCTCAGGCGGATGCGCGATGACGGCATCAAACGCTCGCTCGCGTTCGTCACGTCGGCCTATAGTTCTTACTCGGGCTGCCGGCAGTACCGCGAAGACATCGCGCGGGCGCAAAGTGAAATCGGCGCGGGCGCGCCCGAAGTGGATAAGCTGCGCGTCTTCTACAACCATCCGGGGTTCGTCGGGCCGAACGTCGAGAACCTGCGGGCGGCGCTCGCGCAAATTCCTGCTGATCGGCGCGTCGCCGCGCACGTCGCTTTCACAGCCCACAGCGTCCCCATGGGAATGGCGCGGAACTGCAACTACGAAAAGCACCTGCTGGAAACCTGCCGGCTGGTCGCCGAAGGCGCGCGGCACGACAATTGGAAACTCGTTTTCCAGAGCCGCAGCGGCCCGCCCGCGCAAGCTTGGCTCGAACCGGACATCTGCGACCACCTACGCGCGCTGAGGATGGAGGGCGCGACCGACGCAGTTATTCTGCCCGTCGGATTCATTTCAGATCACATGGAAGTGATCTACGACCTCGACACAGAGGCCAGACAGTTGGCCGAGGGGATCGGCCTCAACCTCGTCCGCGCCGCGACGGTCGGCGCGCACCCGGCCTTCGTCGAGATGATCCGTGCGCTCATCGTCGAGCGCATGGACCACAGCGCAGAGCGGCCCGCGCTCGGGACTTTTGGCCCGAGCCATGACGTGTGCCCGGCTGACTGCTGCCTCTACACGCCGGCGGGCCGTCCGCTCGCCGGGACCAATCCTCAATCCAGCCATGAGAGACCCGCGGCTTGAAGATGCTCGACGCCGCGTCGTCATCATCGGCGGCGGCGTCAGCGGGCTGACGGCGGCCTACGAATTGAACCAGCGTTTCCGGTTGCAAGAACGCGCGCCGGAGGTGCTGCTGCTTGAAGCCTCTTCGCGCACGGGCGGCTCGCTCCGCACACACCGCCGCGACGGCTTTCTGCTCGAAGGCGGCCCCGACACCTTCATCTCCGAAAAGCCGGAAGCAGTAGAACTCGCCCGCCGTCTCGGCCTCGAATCACAACTCATTGGGACGAACGACCAATATCGCCGCGCCTTCATCGTCCGCCGGGGCCGCCTGCGCGCCGTGCCCGAAGGGTTTCAGTTACTCGCGCCCTCGCGCTTCTGGCCGTTCGTCACGACCGACGTGTTCAGTTGGACCGGCAAGGTGCGGATGGCGCTCGACCTGTTGCTGCCGAAGCGCGAGGGCGCGAGCGACGCCGATGACGAAAGCCTCGCGCAGTTCGTGCGCCGGCGCTTCGGGCGAGAAGCGCTCGAACGGATGGCGCAACCGATGGTCGGCGGCATCTACACCGCGGACCCGGAGCACTTGAGCC
>JBOGOY010000786.1:0-2721 GCA_050748185.1 Pyrinomonadaceae bacterium | reverse complement strand
ACGCCGGGGTGGAACTCGGCGTCTCCAGCTACTCGCACCCATACTTTTACCAGACTGCGCTGGCCGATTACGTGGCCGACATCGAGCGCGGCGAGCGCGTCACGCGCCGGCTGTTGGCAGAGCGCGGAACCAAGCCACGCTATTTCAGTTACCCCTACCTCAACACCGGCGCGGACGCGAAGCACAAAGAGGCGTTCGAGAAGTTTCTCGCGGGCCGTGGCTACCGGATTAACCCCGTTACGATCGATAACATGGACTGGCTCTACGGAAAGATTTACGCCGACGCCGACCGCGCCGGCGACCAAGCCCGGATAGCGCGCGTCGCCGCCGAGTATGTGCCCTACATGGAGAGCATGGTCGAGTTCTACGAGCAACTCTCGCGCGACGTAGTCGGCTATGAAGTACCGCAAGTCTTGATGCTCACGGCCACCGCGCTCAACGCCGACAAGTTGGACGACCTCTTCGAGATGCTCAGGCGACGCGGGTATCAATTCGTCACGCTCGAAGAGGCCGTCAAAGACCCGGCCTACAGCCAACCCGACACCTACACCGGCCCGACCGGCATTTCGTGGATTCAGCGTTGGGCGATCACGCGCGGCGGCGAGTTCCGCAAAGAGCCGTACCTGTCGGAGTTCATGCGGCAGTTCGACCCGAAGTACAGCGGCTCGGACTACAAGACCGACAAAAAGTAGAGCCCGTAGGGCATGAGCCACCGATCGTTACGCAAGTTGCTCGGCTGTTTCGTTCGGCGGCTTCGCCGCCTGATGTGCGGGAAGGCTCTGCCTTCCCGTCTCGTGGCATCAACATTTGCAAAGAGGCTCCGCCTCGGAGCCGGCGGTTCGAGGCGCAGCCTCTCGCCAAAAAAAGGCTGGACGGAAAGCCGGAGGCTTCCCGCACATCAGGCGGCAGAGCCGCAAAACCACCGCTCTTTGTAACGTGTGAATACTAACGGCTTGCGCTCCCGGCAGGCGGCCACCGCGCTCGTCCGAAGGATCAAAGTGATGAACATTAGAGTAAGAACTTTTGCTTATTGTCTCGCCTTGTGCGCGGCGCTCTTCGGCGCGATCACTGTCGGCGCGCAGCAGCCCGTCAGCCGCCAACCCTCCGCCCCATCAGACGCCGCCAAGTCGGGGGCGTTGCGACGCCGCGTCGCGGTGACGATTGACGATCTGCCGTTCACCGGCGACGGCGGCAAATACGACGCGAGCGCTTTACGCGAACTGACGGCGAAGTTGTTAGCGAGTTTGAAGGCGAACAAAATCCCCGCCATCGGTTTCGTCAACGAGCGCAAGTTGGAGAACGCGGGCGAGACAAAGGCGCGCACGGCGCTCTTGCGTCTGTGGCTCGACGCCGGGATGGACTTAGGGAATCACACTTATTCGCACCCGAGTTTCTTCCGCACGCCGCTCGCCAACTTTCAGGAGGAAGTCTTAAAGGGCGAGCGGGTCACGCGCCGGCTGCTCGCGGAGCGGGGCCGCAAACCGCGCTACTTCCGCCACCCTTTCCTCAACACCGGCCCGGACTTGAAGACGAAGCAGGCGTTCGAAAAATTCCTCGCCGCGCACGACTACGCGGTCGCGCCCGTCACGATTGATAACATGGAGTGGGTCTTCGCGCGCGAGTACACGAAGGCCCGGCAATCGGCAGACGCGGAGACGATGCGGCGTATCGCCGAAGAGTACGTGCCGTACATGGACCAGATGTTCGCCTTTTACGAGCAACTGTCGCGCGAGTTGTTCGGCCTAGAGGTGGCGCAAATTCTCCTCATCCACGCCAACGCGCTCAACGCGGATCACTTCGGCGAACTGGCCGCGATGATGAAGCGGCGTGGCTACGAGTTCGTCTCGCTCGAAGAGGCTTTGAAAGACAAAGCCTACCAGCAGCCCGACACCTACACCGGCCCCGTCGGCATCTCTTGGCTCCAGCGCTGGCTCGTCACGCGCGGCGGCGAGTTTCGCAAAGAGCCATACCTGCCGCCTTACACGCGCCAGTTCGACTCTGACAGTAGCGGCTCGGACTTCAAGACGCGGAAAGGAAAGTGAGGGGGACTTTCCCCCTTGACCCTCGCCGACCGTCCGCAGAAGCCCGGCCGGGGCTTCGTCTTAGGACACACGGTCAGAACCTGAAGCGGTAGCGACCGGGTCACACGTCACCCCGTCGCTACTGCTCCGGGTTCTGACAGGACGCGCCGCGATCTACCGTCTAAGTCTGCAAGCCCGCCACCTTCTTCTCGTTCAACCTGCATAGCCACGAACCGACGGGAACCATCCCGCCGCGTGCGCGTCTAATTCGACAGCCTCGCCGGAATTTTCGGAAAGAGAGGGACACACCGATGAAACGGCTCACACTCAGACTAGCGACGGCTATCGTGACCTGCCTGCTCGGCATCGCCGCCGCCACCGCGCTCGTCGTGCGTTCGCACGCACCCGTCTTTCGCTTCGATAACCGCATGAACTTCGTCGCGCCGCAACCCGACCCGCACGGCAACCCGCCGCCCGCACATGCGACGCTGGAGATGGTCTTCGTGTTAGACACGACCGGCTCGATGTCCGGCCTGCTCGAAGGCGCGAAGCAGCGCATCTGGGGCATCGTCAACGACGTGATGCAGCAGTCGTCGCGCCCGGCCGTCAAGATCGGCCTCGTCGCCTACCGCGATAACGGCGACGAGTATGTGACGAAGGTGACGCCGCTGACGAGCGATCTCGACGCGGTCTATTCGAC
>JBOGOY010000785.1:0-2727 GCA_050748185.1 Pyrinomonadaceae bacterium | reverse complement strand
GCTCTCAGCGGTGCGGCCCGCGGATTACAGGTCGATGCCGGGGAACAGTTTTTCCAGCACGTCGGTCAGCTTGGACCCCGACAGCGGCTTTGTCAGGTAGTCGTTCGCGCCGAGCATCAGCCCCTTGTCGCGCGTCGTGTCGTCGCCGTGCGTCGAGAGGATCACGATCGGCAGTTGCGCGTACTGCGCGCGGGCCTGCTCGATGAACTCAAGGCCGTTCATTTCCGGCATGTCGATGTCGGTGAGCACGAAGTCCACTGGCTGGGCCGCCAACTTATCGAGCGCCACGCGGCCGTTCGGCGCATCGGCGATCGAGGTGCAGCCCATTTTCTTCAGCGTCATTTGAATCAACTGGCGCATCGTGGCCGAGTCGTCAACCACGAGCACGGATTTATTCAGTCCCATATCTTTCTCCTCCAAAGGTGTCGGGGGCCAAAGGCAGGTGTCGGGGGCCGGGTATCGGGGTTTAATGATTTCTTACGACACTCGGTTAATTCCGTTGAAAGGAAATCCGACTAGCCTCTGCCCCCCGACACCTGACACCCAGCCTTGCCTTACGCCGGTTTGATCAGGTTCAGGAAGCTCTCCATCGACTTCAGTTTTTTAACCGTGTCGCTGTAGACGCGCGAACTGGTCATCGCCGTCGCCGTCTGGCTGGCGAGCAGGTCGAACAGTTCCTTGTCGAGTTCGCTCAAAGTACCTTTGTGCTGCTCGATCTGGTAAATCGTGATGATCCCCACGACGCCCCGCTCGTCCACCTTGAGCGGCACGCAGGCGAGCGGATCGCCCTCCGTCACGTCGTCGAGGAACAGTGAAGCCCCCGCGTTGATGGCGTCGGCGATCATGCCTTCGGGGACGGCGATCTTATCGCCCGGGAACCGACCTTCGACGCCCTCGCCGCCAACCAGCATTAACTCACCCGTCTTTTCCTCGCGCAGGAAGATGGCGAAGACCGGCGCGGCCACGAGGTTCCACAGGATTTCGCTGGCGGTCTTGACGACCTCGGAAAAGTCGAGCGTCGAGTGCAACTGGTTCGACGCGATGTAAACGTTCGAGAGCGTCATGTTGTGCTGCTCGATCTCCTCGTAGCGGTGGCGGTACTTCTTGCTCTTTTTCTCCAAATCCGCGAGGTGCTTATTGATCAGGTCAAGCTCGGCCTTCAGTTGTTCGTTCTCTTTCCCCAGCCGGCTGTTGTCCAACCGCTGCTCGGCCTCGATCCGCTGCTTTTCCAGCAGCATGTTGTGCACGCGCAACTGCTCGTTGTCACGCATCAGATCGACGGCCAGTTCTCTCGTCCGGCGAAACAGTTCGCGCAGTTCGGCCTGCGACTCGACGGCCGCCGCGCCGCTCCAGATCTCTTCCGAGCGCGCGAACAGTCGTTGAATTTCGATGGCAGGAATCATGCTCATTATCGTTCTCTTTTCGTGTGATTAGTTGGCGTGCGGGATGCACTGGATCAAGGTCTGGGCGATCTCTTCGAGCGGCACCACCAGAGCGGCGTGCCCGCGATCTATAGCGCTCTTCGGCATTCCGAAGCAGATACTTGAGTCGGGCGTCTGGGCGACGGTGACGGCCCCGGCCGAAGTCAGGCGGCCCAATCCCTCGGCCCCGTCGCTGCCCATGCCGGTCATCACCACCCCGACAGCCCGCCCGCCCGCCGCCGCCGCCACCGACTCGAACAGCACGTCAACCGAAGGGCGATGCCCGCTGACTAAGGGGCGCGTCGCGTCAAGCGAGACGGTGTAGCCTCCACCGCCACTACGCTCGACTCTCAGGTGCGTTCCGCCGGGCGCGACGAGGGCCACTCCCGGCCTGATCTCTTCGCCGTGTCGCGCCTCGCGCACCGTCAGTCGCGAGGTGCGGTCGAGATGCGACGCGAGCATCGCGGTAAAGCCGGCGGGCATGTGCTGCACGATGACGATGCCGTAGGGGTAATCCGCCGGCAGCCCGCCGAGCACTTGTTCGAGGGCCGGCGGCCCGCCGGTCGAAGTGCCGATGGCGACGATCTCGGGCTTCGCGCGGGCGGCAAGTTGCGCCGCCTTTTTTTGCCAGCCGGGGGTGCCGGCGTGGGCCGCCCCCGCCGCGGTCGAGGATGATGGCTGAACACCTCCCGGCGACACCGGCCGACCCGCCGCGGCAGGCTCCGCCGGATTCTTCCGTGCCGTTGAAGGGCGGACGCGCGCGCCGACCGCGCCGCGCACCCGCGCCGCGATCTCGGCGGTGGCCGCGCCCGTGGTCAGCGCGCTGAGGCTTGGCTTTTCGACGAAATCCACCGCGCCGCGCGAGAGCGCTTCGAGCGTGGCCGCGGCCCCGGCGGTGGTCCGCGTGCTGCACATCACGACCGGCAGCCGGTACTCGGCGACGATCTGGTCCAGCGCGCCCAAACCGTCGAGGCGCGGCATGTCCACGTCCATCAGCACGACGTCGGGCCGCACCTTCTTCAAGTGGTCCAGCGCGAACTGTCCGTCCATCGCCGTGTCCACCACCTTGATACAAGCGTCCCGCTCCAGAACCTGCGTCAGCAGCTTTCGCATTAACGCCGAGTCGTCCACGATCATGACCCGCACGGCAGCGGGCGGCGCGCCCTGTGCGCTTATATGAGTTGAAGACATTTAGGGATTTTTTCCGAGGTAGTGGCGCTTATCTGCCGCGCACACCCAGAAGTGGAGGTGTCAGAACCGGGAGCGGTAGCGACCGGGTTCCGAGCGGCGTCACCACCCGGCCACT